>JADJYT010000004.1:0-300000 GCA_016719635.1 Sphingobacteriales bacterium
AAATTACATCCGTTTAGAAGTTCTTGCAATGTTGGATTGTGCAAAATGTTTAGCATTTTGCGCAATAATGAGACTATGTGTTAATAATTGTGTTGGTGTTTGTATGTTTATACTCAGACCTTTAAGACTGCTAAAATTGTAAAAAATGTATCATTTAAGACTTTCTCTTATTTCTCTAATTTCTCTTACTTTATTTCAGATTGGCTGTAAGAAAGATACTTTGAAGAATGAATCGAATGAATTGTTGCATGCAGAAAGGGGAAACAGAAAAGGCATTTTTGATCAGAAGGGAAGGTATGTTATTCTCAGAGGGGTGAATTATAACTGCTTGGGAGATTACTGGCAGGCTAATCCGGATGTGCCGCCCGTTAAGCACTATGCTGAACAGGACTTTAAAATGATGGCAGAGTATGGATTTAACTGCGTCAGACTATTATTTCACTGGAGCAGACTGGAACCCGAAAGAGGGAAGTACAATCAGGCGTATATCAATGAAATAAATACGGCAATAGAAGATGCCGCGAAATATAATATTTATGTTTTGCTGGACATGCATCAAGATGCCTGGGGCAAGTACATAGCGACACCTCCGATGGAACAGTGTTCTTACCCCAATAATGGCTGGGACGGCGCACCTGAGTGGGCAACCATTACGGATGGTGCTTCCACCTGTAAGGGAGATGGCAGCGGCGTTGGTGGCAGGGAAACCGCCCCGGCGGTATTTCATTCGTTTCAGAATTTTTTCGACAATAAGGACGGCATTCAGGACGCCTGCATCAAGGCCTGGACGGAGTTGGTAAAACAAACGGCTAAATATTCCAACGTAGTGGGATATGATTTACTGAACGAACCCAATTTAGGCTATAAGCCTATTCTGGAAGAGGCGGGGAAGCTGGGGAATTTCTACGGAAAAACAATCACCGCCATCCGTTCTGCTGAAAGGAGTGCAGGAGCGGATCAGCACATCATCTTTTTTGAAATGAGCGTTGCCTGGAATGGACAAGGTATCCCGTTTATTTCCCTGCCGAATTTTACGTCAGATAAGAATATAATCTTTGCACCGCATACATACTTTGAAGCGATAACCTATCTGCTTACAATAGAACAGGGCTATGATTTACTGACAACCCTGAGTAATCTCTACCAAACGGGAACATTCATCGGTGAGTACGGTTTTTTTGATAATGACATTAATGTGTCGGTAGCGAAACTGAAACGGTTTGCCATCAGGGAAGATAATAATTTCGGGGGTTCAACATACTGGCAATGGTGTCAGACAACCGGAGATCCTCATTCCATCAGCTGGGATGGAACAAGGTATGAAAACCTGAGCATGGCGCTGATAGAAACAGACAAGCAGGGCAATTACACAGGCAGGAAAAATAGCCCTATGCTGCAGGTCTTAAGTCGTCCTTATCCAAGGGCCATACACGGTAACCCTGCAAAATTGAGGTCTGATTCAGGGAATGGTACAATGTACCTGGAAGCCGAAACGCGGACAGAAGGCATTACCTCCCTTTGGATAAATAACCTGTTTGGAACACCAAAATTTGTGTTAAATAATGGTATATTGCAGCAATTAAAACCAATGAATGGTGGTTATATCGCTGAATTTAAGGTGCATGATACCTATTCTATCGAATTGCGCTATTGACCTGTTTTATTTTCATTCTAAATTTCTTTCAATGTGAAAATTAACATCTCCATTATTAAAGGTATCCTGAAATCTCTATTAAACAACAACATAGATATCCAAAAATATTCGTTTCTGGATACGGATGATCTGTTTGCACCCAAAAAAAACAACGAACAGTTGATTGACGGGCATATGCTGCTGCAGTTAATCACTGATATCAGAAGCGAATACGATTCACTGGAGGAATATTATCCTCTTTTTAAAGATATGCATGTGTTGGACATGGGTCTGCTGGGTCATTATCTTTTGTCCTGCAAGAACATATTTACCTCTTATGAGAAACTGATAGAGTATCAGTTGTTGTTTTCCAATTTTGTGGAGTTTAAATATAAAAGGGCAGATCAGGATATTTTGTGGAGTGTACAGATGCCGTATCAAATTTACAGGGAGAAATACGATATGGAGAGCTTGTCAGATTTTGAATTGTTCTTCCGTTTTAAGATTGTAGAGACCTTGTCCACCACCAAGGTGCTCCCTAAAAAGATTGAATTGTTCTACAATAAGAACAATTCAAAGGAACGCATTGATTTTTTTAGCGATACCTTCGGCTGTGAGGTTGTCTATACAAAGAGCCACAATATATTGCATTACGGAATATCAGACCTGAATCAGGATATACATTATCAGAATTACAATCTATATGTCAACCTGAAACCCCTGATGAATAAGAGCATGAAAGAGTTGTACAGTGAGAAAACCTATAAGAACACAATTAAGTCCATTCTGTTAAATAACGTCGATCTGTTTCCGCTTTCGATTCTTTTCGTAGCGAATAAGATGCATATGTCAACTCGTAAGCTGCAAACCATCTTAAACAGGGAAGAGACCAGTTTCTCCCAGATTGTAAATGAAGTGAAAGTGATTC
Source organism: Sphingobacteriales bacterium (assembly GCA_016719635.1). NCBI lineage: Bacteria > Pseudomonadati > Bacteroidota > Sphingobacteriia > Sphingobacteriales > Sphingobacteriales bacterium. The sequence goes on from JADJYT010000004.1 coordinate 2,562, forward strand.
TGGGTATTGAATATCTGAAGAGCGGCAAAAACATTAAAGAGATATCGGCAAGACTGGGTTATAAGGAACAAGGCTCCTTTACGAGACAGTTTAAACAGGTGACCAATATCAATCCGGTTGACTTTATGGGTTTAACCGCTGAGGAAAAATCCAGGTTGATTTCGAAGCTTTCCGCTTAAAAAGTGCAGAAAAATCTGCAGAAATCTTATCTTTTCTGATAATAGACGGTTCGTCACCCGATATTATTTCTTCACCGCCATTGTTTTCAGCAGATGTCTGTTGTGGGTGTTCATGGTGAACCATGCAATGAAATAGACCGTGATGATAAAGGAAGTAAACAACACGATATAAAACCAATTGTTGTAGTTGATATAGTAAAGTGAATTTAATCCGATAATTGCAAGCAGCAGCCGGAAGTATTCCGCATACTTCACCCATTGTTTTCGCTCCAACATGGCACTGCAGATGATGGTTGAAAGCATCAGTACAGCAAACGACAATACCCGAAAGAAAGCGGATAATTTTTCGAAGTGATATAAATATGCAGATAAGCCGATAATGATAAATGCAAACTGCACCAGAATGTAAATATTCAATCCTCTGCTTGCAGCCTGTACATCGTATTTGGGTTGTGATGTATCCGGTTCTGATACTGTCATCTGACCTCCTAGATAATCAGGTCTCCAGCCCGGCCGTGCGAAAATCAGTTTCAGTTTGTCTTTCATTCCTTTAAATTGTTTGCCCGACTGATACATTTCTACGTAGTAATGTACATTCGCCCAGGCCGGATTCCAGCTGTTCAGAGGTTTGGTAATACCATAGGTAGGTTCTTCTTCCTCTTCCTGAAACGTGCCAAACAGTTTATCCCAGATGATGAACATGCCGGCGTGATTCTTGTCGATGTATTTTGGATTGACACCATGGTGTACACGGTGATGTGCCGGTGAATTGAATACTGCTTCAAACCATTTCGGCATTCGCTTCACGGCTTTCGTGTGTATCCAGAACTGATAGAAAGAATTAAGGCTGGCCACAATGCCCAGTGTCAGGATATCCACTCCTAAAAAGGCAATCGGTAAAAAGAAAATAAAGGCCAGTAGGCTGTGTATCCACGATTGACGCAATGCAACAGTAAGGTTATATTCTTCGCTTTGATGATGCACGATATGTGCGCCCCAGAAAAGATTGATTTCATGCCCGAACCGATGCGCCCAGTAAAAACAAAGATCAAACAATACAAAAACAATGGCATAAGCCCAGAATCCCGAAAGATGCACCAGTGCAAAGTGTTCCTTTATCCAAACGTATGCACCGAGCATCAGTCCGGTTGTCAATAATTTAAACAACAAGTGGCTAACACCCACATTCAGGTTGGATAGTGCATCATTCAGCCGGTAATACTCCGGATGTGCTTTTCTGGTCGCAAAATATTCTACCAGAATCAAGAGTAAGAAGACAGGAATGGCTATTACCGTACTCAGGTGTTCCATATTTAATTTCTTATTTGATTTAAATTTAACTTAAGTTTGGTTGTTAAACAACGGAGATACCCTATTTTAACAATAGTTTATACAACCTATGGGCATACTGCAGAAAATAACAGACCTTATTAAGGCATACATTATCGCGAGGGCGTCAAAAGGTAAAATGATTGATATTGTGGAAGTGCGGACTAAAGAGATTGGGCTGACCAAGGTGGTTACCGAAACGGACATCCGTATACAAAATTCCTTTTTTTTACCCATTACGATTGTTTCCATTCAGACAGATTTACTGAATCGAGATGGATTAAAAGTAGGAAGGATGAGTTATACCCGTCCGAAAAAAATAAAAGGCAACAGTCATGAACTGCTGACCACAACATCGGAAATCAGCATCATCACTTCTATCTTTCAGGCTATTTCGCGCCTGCTGTCGCAGAATATCCTGATGCAGAGCGTTGGAAAGGCACAGGTCAAGGTTTTGTGGTGGATCGTTGAAATTCCGGTCAACGATTCTTTTGAAATTCATCCGGAAAAATTAAAAATCCTGAGAGAGGAAACGGAAGAGGAAAAAGCTGCCCGTAAACAACGGGAAGCGGAATGGAAGGAGAAATACCGCGAGATGAAAGAAACGGTAAGTGAACGCAGTGCCGAAAGAAAAGAGCGCCTCCTGAAACGCCGCTACGGTGCTGATTATATTCCCAAAGAAGAGCGGGACAAAGAAAAATACAAGAAAGAGGAAGAACATATCGGTTCGGCATCACCTGACCATATTGAAGTGAAACTGGATGAAACCGTCATAACAGAAATAGATGATTCTAAAACAGAATTGGAACATCCGGTTATTCCCAGTCCCGTAGAGGATATAGTTTCAGACACGGAAGAAAAAAAAGAGGATAATAAATAATTAAGCGTTCATCATCTTCCAAAGCATATCTTTCAGCGGCAGGATATTTTCGGAAGTAAGCGAAGAAAAGAAAACATGTGGAATCTTCTTGGGCAGTTCTTTCGCCAGCATCTTTTTCAGCTCATCGTCGAGCAGGTCGGATTTGGAGATGCCAATTACCCTGGGTTTATTGACCAATTCCTTATTATACAGTTTCAGTTCTTTTTCTAATATTTTGTATTCTTTTTTGATGTCGTTGCTGTCGGCGGGAATTACAAACAGCAGACAGGCATTGCGTTCTATGTGCCTTAAGAACCGGACACCCAGTCCTTTGCCGGCATGCGCACCTTCGATAATACCCGGAATATCCGCCATGATAAAGGAGCGGTTGTCGCGGTAAGCGACAACACCCAGATTGGGCACTAATGTGGTGAACGGGTAATTGGCGATTTCCGGCTTGGCGGCACTCACCACCGATAGCAGTGTGGATTTTCCGGCATTCGGGAAACCTACCAGGCCAACATCTGCCAATACTTTCAACTCCAGAATTTTCCACCCTTCGATGCCGGTTTCGCCCGGTTGTGCATAGCGTGGTGTCTGGTTAACAGCCGTTTTAAAGTGGTTGTTGCCTTGTCCGCCCCGTCCACCCGGCAGCCAGATGACTTCCTGGCCGTCTTCCAGGATTTCAAATTCTTTTTCGCCCGTCTCTGCATCTTTGGCTATAGTCCCGAGCGGTACTTCCAGTATGATATCTTCACCCTGTTTGCCGGAGCGCAGGCCGCCTTCTCCGCCGTTGCCGTTGTCGGCATGTATATGCTTTCTGTATTTTAAGTGTAATAGGGTCCAGAGTTGTTTATTGCCCCGTAAAACAATATGTCCTCCGCGCCCGCCGTCACCACCGTCCGGACCACCTTTGGGTACATATTTTTCCCTGCGGAAATGAACGGAACCTGCCCCGCCGTTGCCGGAACGGACAAAAAGTTTTACGTAGTCAATAAAATTGGAATCCATATTGGCATATCAATTTAAAGGAACAAAGATAGCTTTTAATAAAGACCGAAAAGGGCTTAGAATATAAAGAATTCATTATCAGTGCTGACTGAAGTTTTAAATCGTAAGTGCGTGACCGAATTTAACGTTGAAATCTGAGCACCAGACTATGATATAACTGTAAGATGCCGTATTATTAGTACGGTAATAGAAATTGCCATCGATTCCTTTTAAAGGTCCCAAATCCATATATCCACCGGATATCACATTGTCCAGATCATTCACCAGATACACATCCAGATTCGGACCATCATCAGTCTTAAAATTCTTAAATTCGTAAACAATTGAGTCTGATTTTGTCCAGACTAACAGCTGCCCTGTCGTAGGATGAGCATCAGATTCAAAAGTTCTTGTAGAGAGGAGTGTAAAACCTGTTGCATCAAACGGGTCTGTTACCACGGTGCTATTTGCATCTTTTTTGCAAGATGTTAAAACAAACGTTCCCAATAATAGAATGAGAGTTGAAACAAGAAATGATTTGCGCATGTTATTTCTTGTAAAAGTCAAGATAAAATTGACAAATATCAATAAGTAGATTGTTATTAAATGTTAGTTGATGTCGAGTTTTACACCAAAGGGGGCATATGTTAGATGCTATTCTTTACCACGGTCTTCAGTGCTTCGAAAATCTCATCAATAGTGCCGACACCATCCAGTTCGACTACCTTATCCGATTTTTTGTAGTGATCTGCGACCTGAGCAGTTTCTTTTAAGTATACTTTAAACCGATTGCGAATGATTTCATCGTCCAGGTCATCTGCCCTGCCGGAGGTCTTGCCCCGCTCCTTAATGCGTTTTACAATCTCATCTTCCGGAACATCCAGTGCCAAAACCAGCGAAATGGAGGTGTCTTTTAAATCCAATAATTTATCGAGCGCTTCCGCCTGTGGTTGTGTGCGGGGAAATCCGTCAAAGATGAAACCATCCACCTTTCCGGCATATTCATCCAGCTTATTGGATAGCATGCCGATGGTGACTTCATCCGGTACCAGCTCGCCCTTATCCATGTATTTTTTGGCTTCCAAGCCAAGTGGCGTTTCATTTTTCAGTTCAGAGCGAAACAGGTCGCCGGTGGAAATATGCAATAAATTAAATGCTTCTGCAATCTTCACCGCCTGTGTGCCCTTGCCGCTTCCCGGCGGACCAAATAAAATAAGATTGATCATTATAGTTAAAATTCTATGCTCAAAGATAACTAAAAGCAAACGCTCTGTTATTTCGATAAGATTAAGGAATTGTTTTATGAAATAAGCCTGAATTTTCATTAAAGCAGTTACAGTATGATAATAATCATTTGAAAAGGATAAAAAATGATATAACTTTACTTGTAAATAAAAATGGATTATGAAAACGATCTTAGTTCCTGTTGATTTTTCAGAAACGGCCAATAAAGCGCTGACCATAGCAAAAGATATAGCAAAGAAGACCAATGCGTCCCTGCATCTGGCTAATTTTTATTCCATACCGGTAGCGGACTATTCCTATCCGGATATCAGTATGCCGGGAGAAATCATGGAGCAGATAAGGATTGCTGCGCTGAAAGGTATGGAACTGCTGACAGACGGATTAAAGGAAGAAGGCGTACAGGCGGAGTCTACCGTTAAGATGGGATTGGCAACAGATGGGATAATAGATATCGCGGAGGAGTTAAATGTCGATTTGATTGTGATGGGCACCACCGGTGCCAGCGGAATATTGAATAAATTAATCGGCAGCAATGCTTCCAGCGTGATGCAACGTACGGAGAAGCCTATCATTTTAGTTCCTAAAGAATTTACGTTTAACGGAATTGCCCATATTGCCTATACGGACAGTCTGCATGAGGATGATACACCGGTGCTGAAACAATTGTTTGACTTTGCATCCGTTGTTGGTGCCGGGCAGGTGTGTATCGTCAATATCAATACAACCGGACATTATGAGCCGGTAGATGCTAAATTATACGATTCTATCAATAATGCATTCGGAACAGAAAAGATTAAATGGGATTTCATCGACGCAGACAACATCAAAGAAGGGTTAGACAGTTATATCGATAACCATCAGATAGATTTGGTGGCCATGTCTACTCATAAGAAAACATTAATGGAGCGTATCTTCAGCAAAAGCAATACCCGAATGATGGCATTGTATTCCAAAGTACCTGTACTGGTATTCCATAAATAAACTAATTAGTACAGGATTCTGGTCTTAATCGTATTGTTTACCTTTTTCAGGTCTTCCATCATTTCCAGATCTGCGTTGGCATCCACATCTAATACGACATAACCTATAGTCTCGTTCGTTTTCAGGTATTGTCCTAGAATGTTGACATTGTGTTTGGATAAGATAGAGTTCATCTCACTCAATACACCCGGAACATTATGATGGATGTGTAAGACACGTCTGGTGTTGTGTTGTATCGAAAGACTGATTTCAGGAACGGTTTTGGACCCGAGAGTGCTGCCGTTGTCCAGGAATCCCGTCAGCTTTACCGCCACTTCCGTGCCTATGTTTTCCTGGGCTTCCTGTGTGCTTCCGCCTACATGTGGCGTCAGTATCACATTGTCCAATCCTACTAACGGCGACTCAAACCCTTTGCCGTTTTGCTTGGGTTCCGAAGGAAAAACATCAATTGCGGCGCCGCCTACTTTTCCGCTGACAACCGCATTTCTTAATGCGTCTATATCGACCACCGTACCGCGTGCGAGATTTTGAAAGATCACGCCATCTTTCATCAGCGCAAATTCCTTCGCGCCTATCATATTTTTGGTTTGTGCCGTAGCCGGCACATGCAGTGAAATGATATCGGCTTTTTCCATCAACTCCTCTAATGTGTCAACGGAAGATGCATTGCCCAGCGGAAGTTTCGGCTCAACGTCGAAATAAATTACTTTCAATCCCATGCCTTCCGCCATTACAGATACCTGTGTTCCGATATGTCCGTAGCCGACGATGCCAATCGTTTTACCGCGCAGTTCATAGCTGCCTTTAGCTGTCTTCTGCCAGTTGTTTTCATGCATGTATTTGTTCTTTTCCGGAATACGGCGAAGCAGCATGATGGAATTTCCGATGATTAATTCAGCAACGGAGCGTGTATTGGAATAAGGGGAATTAAAAACAGGGATGCCCAGTTCAGTAGCTTTTTTCAAATCCACCTGGTTGGTGCCGATACAGAAACATCCGATGGTCATCAGTTTCTTTGCCTTTTCGAGCACCGGTGCGGTTAAGGTAGTTTTGGAACGAATGCCAATAATATGATACTGTTCAATACAATTCAGCAGCTCTTCTTCCGTCATGGCATCTTTAGAGCTGACGATGGAGGTGTATCCTTTCTTATGGAACTCATTGAAGGCGCTTTGATGTAATCCTTCGAGCAGGAGGATTTTAATTTTGTCTTTAGGAAATGAAACTTCTTTTGCCATAATCAAAAGTAGGGAAGTTTTAGGACTTTAAATGCTGTTAAACAGACGGAGCCGTTTATTTAAGGATTTATTAAAAGTTACTCAATCGCGGCATTCAGGAAATCGACAAAAGGTCTGGACAACAGGCAAAGTTCCGTACTTTTTCTGACCAGTTCATTCGACAGGAAAAAATCATCGTCTAGTTTTTTAAATACAGTAAAACCTTTCAGTTTGATGTATTCAATCGCTTCATTATGCTCGTCATACCCTTTGGGCGGTCGTTTCAGTTTGCTTTCGGCAGTTAAATCACCGAAGCTGTCTTTGAATTTTTTCGAATGGATGATTTTTTAAAATCTCCGAAATTATAATCAATTTCCTGTCTTATTTTCTGGAGGTCTTCCGGCAGGGGCATGTAATACCCTGCGCCGAAGAAACAGTTGCCCGGTTCAAGGTGGAGGTAGTAGCCGGCGTTGCTGCCACTTTTCCCGCTTTTGCTGAGATAGGCGCCCAGGTTGTTTTTGTACGGGCTTTTATCAGAAGAAAACCGCACATCGCGGTGAATGCGGAACAGGCATTTCTTGGGATCCAGCTGTGCAATGGACGAATCCTTCTTTCCCAACATGTTGATCCATCCGGCGATAAAATTCTTTATTTCATTCTGTGCATTTTCGTAACGCTTTCTGTTTGCTTCAAACCAGGGTTTGTTGTTGTTCTTCTTTAACTCTTTTAAGAATTTCAGCGTATCATTTGACAGCATGTTTCTTCAGTTTCAGTTCATTTTTAATCAGCACCTCGAGGGTGTCTTTTTTCAGCATCTCTACCGTTTCATTCCGGATGGCGAGAAACGCATGCCGGATACCGCACGTGATTTCATCCTTGCATTCATCACATTTTTCATAGTATTTATGGGTGACGCAGGGCAACAGGCCGATGGCTCCGTCAAAATATCGGATGATTTCCGCCAGGTTGACTTCCGAGGGGTGTTTAATCAGGTAATAACCTCCTCCTTTGCCTTTTTTGGAATTTAAGATTCCGGCGTTGCGCAAATCGAGCAGGATGGTTTCCAGGAATTTTTTCGGGATGTGTTCCTGCTCGGCTATCTCACTGATTAAAACCGGCTCCCTGGCCGGCTTTTTCGCGAGATACACAAGAGCGTTGATGGCGTATTTGGTTTTTTTAGAGAGCACGACAGTAATTCTTTGAGAGTGAATCTATTTCACCATGCAATTTACTAAAAATATACTTCTTTTAGTCTATATGCTGGGTATTCTTTTATTGTTGATATATCGGAGAATGTGTAAAAATTAATCGTGTTTATACCTGCTTACTTACTACTTTTGACCCATGAGTTTTAAGTACAACCTAACCACACTGACGAATCTTGAATCTATCTTTAAAGAAAATCACTATGTGATCCGTTATGAAAAAGGAAGATTCCAATCCGGTTATTGCATCCTGCAGGATAAAAGAGTGGTGGTGGTCAATAAATTCTTTGAAACGGAAGCACGCATCAATGCCCTTATAGATATTTTGCAGCAGATAGAGGTGGACATCAGTCTGTTGGATGAAAAACAACTAAAACTCTATGATCAGCTGGCACAACAAAAATTGGAGTTGTAGGCTACTTTTCAATGGCGTCTTGTCATACAGGTATTTTCAGAATTTCATAATTTTACGCTAACACATCAACCTTGCAACCGATTCGTTTTATATTTTTAGGTACCGGCACTTCACAGGGTATTCCTGTCATTACCTGCCATTGTGCTGTATGTGCCTCTTCGGACAGCAGAGATAAACGCACCCGTACGTCTTTGTTGATACAATCTGCGACCACTTCTGTTGTAATCGATACCGGCCCCGATTTTCGTCAGCAGATGCTCCGTGAAAAAGTACAGGATTTGGATGCCGTCGTGTTCACACACGGGCATAAGGATCATGTCGCCGGTTTGGATGATATCCGTCCGTTCAATTATTTGCTCAATAAAACCATTGACGTGTATGCGGAGGATGCCGTTCAGGAAATACTGAGAAATGAATTTTCGTATGCATTCAAACCGCAGGATTATCCGGGAGTGCCGCAGATTGCTTTAAAGGCAATGGGTGAAGAACCCTTTAGTATCGGGGACATTCATTTCATCCCGGTTCGGGTGATGCATAAACAGCTTCCTGTTTTAGGATTCAGGATAAATGATTTTACCTATATCACGGATGCCAATTATATTGCTGCAGGTGAACTGGAGAAAATTAGAGGAACGAAAATTTTAGTACTGAATGCATTGAGAAGGGAAAAGCATTTTTCGCATTTCAATCTGCAGGAAGCATTGGATAAAGTGTCAGAGATAAAACCGCAACAAGCCTATTTTACGCATATTTCACATCATCTTGGCTTACACGAAGCTGTGGAACGCGAATTGCCGGAAACCATACATCTGGCTTACGACGGATTGTCGATAAGTTTATAATTATTCCTGTTCGTGATAATCTTGCGGCTCTTCGCCGGGTAATTCTTCAGACATCTCTTTTCCTCTTTCGTTTTGCTGTGCCAGCGACCAGTTATCCGTCGTGATTGTCTGCAGCCATGCCATACCGGACTTTCGGAATACCTGTGCGCTGATGCCTGTCTTTTCATGAAAACTGGTTTCCAGTTCTGTTACCGTCATAGAGGGATCAATCTTCCATTCAACATCAACAGCCTCGGCATTTAATTCCTTCAGGGAATAATTCAGATGCAGTAAAGTGGAGTTGGAAGTGCCTTCACCGCTTTGGTGTGATTTGCCGTAAAATTCCAGTTTTAAAAACGGAAAATGCGCGCTGAAGTCAGCTTGTATGTCTTTGAGTTTTCCGGCAGATAGAATGTGTATAGTCATGGTGAATTTTAATGCCTAAATATAGTCAGGAAATCAGAAACTGAATATGATAAAAGTCAGATTATTACATTGCAATAGTAAAATTGTATTGCAGATAAATTAAATCATTTATTTTCCCAGTTATAAAATATAGGTGAACTTCCGCCACATTTCGAAAATGCTCTCAGTTCTATAATGTATTGTCTCTTTTCTGAAATTTGGTCTATAATTACCGGTGAGACAGATGATTCAAGATTGATGGATGTCTGCTGAATTGCAATGTTATATTTTTGCTCTGAAACGGCACCAAAATAAATGTAGACTTTTTCGTTTTTGCTGACTACAGAATCTATAGAAGGCGTGGAGGTTTTCGGGTAGCATTCACCTTTCATGGCATACCACTGATTTCCGGAATAATAATAAATCATTCCTTCGCCTTTGATCAGTACAATATCACCTTCGTTCGCTTTAGCTGAAACAGCATTAAACTCTGCTCTGGAGATGGGTTTAATGCTTGAAATATTGACACTGTTGCTCTGTGCTTTAAGTCCTGATAAGAGTCCAAAAAACAGAAAGATAATAATGCATACAAATTTCATAGCGGTTATTTTAGCAGTTGGTTAAGCATGGCCTGTAAATCAGATCCGAACACATCTTTTGCAATAATTTTTCCGGTATTGTCAATAATGAACAATTTTGGCGTTGTACGGATGTTTAATTTTGGAATTACCGATGATTCCTGAACAGGTTTTAGCTCAGCAACGTTTATCCATCTTTCAATTTTGTATTTCTGGATAGCCAGCAGCCAGTTTTCTTTTTTTTCGTCCAGCGAAACAGATAAAATCCCTACACCTTTCTTTTGAAACTGCGCAAGCATTTCCATCAACTGTGGAGTTTTAGTCTGACAGGCATGACAGGAAGACATCCAAATGTAAACGACGGTGAATTTATTCTTTTCCGCTTCATTATATAAAGAACGTATTTCATTTTTTGCATCATATGAAATTACATCTGGAATTTTAGCGCCGGTCTGTGTTTGTATGATACCTGAAAATTCTTTTAATTTTTCAGTCGAAAGCTTTATCCCGCAGCCATCAGCGTATTGCTCATTCAGATAGGCAACCTCAGGGTCATTATTGCGTTTCAGGAAGTAGTCAACAAGAAAATTAAAGACATAATTTCTCACCGTCTCATTAGCCTGACTTTTTTTCATCAGGATATCAATTCCTTCATTCAGAGAAATATTGGAGTTGTCGCAGTAATCAGAAAAGTATTTGATTATTTTGGCGTTAAATACAGGATGATTCAGAATTAGCGGATTTTTGAAGTCAATATAATCAAAATAATGCCAGTGCAGCATGGCATCATAGTTGTCGAAATATTTCTTTAATTCAGGAGTAGTCGCAGCAGAGGGTATTTTCAAAAAATCTGCAAGCACAGAAGCAAATAATACAGCATTATCTTTGGATGCAGAGTCGCACATCAGGTTCATGGCATCGTGCAGTTTTTCTCGCTGTCTCTCGAACCCGAGTGATTTGTTCAGGTATAAAGAGTCAAACCGGCTTAGGGTAGCTGCATTATACTGGATTTTATTCAGTGCCTCGTAAATCTTATTGGATATATCAATTAGTTGATTTCCGATAATATTATCCAGAGAATTGGTAATTATCAGTTCTTTTTTTTCCAGCACAATTTTTAATTCAAGTTTGACATTCTTTTCAAGCGGATTGAATAAGAAGCCCAGTCCATCTTTGTCATTTTTTTTGTAGTGTAGCTCGCAGTAGCCTTTATAATTGGCCATATCAAATAAAAGACTATCCTTATTCTCATTGCTGACCAGAACAGAATCTTTTGTGGAAAGTATACCGTTTTCGTAGTATTTAATCCAGAGGTATGCCGGTTTAGTGAGTAAACTGTCAGAAATGCTGATTCGTAATTTTTCAGCCTGAACTGAAAGGAAACTAAAAAGGGTAATTGCCCACAGCAAGAAATGTTTTATCATAGATAACCGTACATTAAACTAATCAAAATTGATGCAATTTGCGGCGCAGGTGACTCCGTTTGAGTCTTCATAAGCTTCATAATACATGTACCACGTTGGTCTGGAATTATAAGCATGTGAATAGGTGTTGTTGTAGTAGGATTGTTCACCTACACCATATGTACTTGGGTAAACACCGCACTGTACGTCATCGTCTTCGTCCGCCGTACTTTGGTTGTTTTTAAACCCAACATGTGCAACTGCACAAAAATCCCAGGCTCCCAGGTTCGCAGAACCACTTCCAGCTCCGAAGCAGTTGCAATATTTGTAATTCTGATAGTACAGATAATTCTTGTTCATACGGATACCACCATCTTGTATATCAATCCCAGTAGTGCCAGATGCACCACCTGCAGACCTGTATGTTGAATTGACAACCACTCTTGAACCACCAGGAGGCGAAAGATGCAGATTGCTGTTGGTAGATAATACTCTTCCCTGAATAACCAGGTCGCCCCAATCTGCAGTGCCATCTATGGTAGATGTAGAACCGCAATCATTACAATTGAATAATACGCCTCTTCTGACATCAACAGAAAGATCCGGGTCGATGAACATAGCCGTAGCACTGGAATTATTTCTGAGGTTTAGACCTGCAGAGCCGTAGTTCATGTACATTACATTATCGCTCCATCGTGGCCAAAAGTAAGTCTCATAGGTGCCTGCGGAATTTTTTGCTGCGAAATTGGCTGTGTTTTCAACTCCGAAAACGGTGCCGCCAGCTCCAAGTGTAAGCTGATACCCTGGTGCTTGTGTACCAATTCCTACATTTCCACTGTGATACGCCATGCCATCGCTTGCTCTGACACTGTAAAGAAGTTGTTCCCCGGAATTTTCAAATACGAAGCCTTGACTTGCACTGTTATTAACTCTGAATCTGATGGCATGTTGTGTAAATCCGGCACCGGCAACTGCAGTACCGGCTGCCATAGACCTTCCTGCTCCAGATTGTCCCATATAGATTCCCCAGTTTGCATCACCGGCAGACCACATTCTGATGCCCCGTGTGCTTCCGCCATCAACTGAATTCTGAACAATTAACCGACCTTCCGGGTGAACATCACCAACGATATGCAGTTTGAAACCCGGTGCAACTGTGCCCATTCCCACGTTTCCGTCATCACGAACAAACAAAGCAGAAGTTCCGTTGTCCTGCACATCAAAATCTCCTGTAGAAGAAAGGTTTATAGTGGTATTTGCCGTGCCGTTATTCGCTATGGTGAATAAGTTACTGCCTTGTGTAATGGTAGTCGCACGCACCAAAGTTCCGCCTAATTCAACATAGGGATCAGCAGCTGAAGCATTTGGAGCAGCCGTCTGAATGTTTACTCCATTTTGCGCTTTTATGATGGTTGTCCCATTCACCCAGCTTGGTGCTGCTGCTCCGTTAGTTCTTAATATCTGACCACTGGTACCTGCAGCAAGCCGAACCCAATCTGTACCGTTATAGTACATAATATCTCCATTCGTATCGGAACCAAGTGCAATATCTGTTCCATCCACCGCATTATCCTGAATGGTGGCAACACCGGTGTTGGAAATCGCCACATCACCGCTTAAGGTTTGTTCAGCCGGGTCATTTGATGCATTTCCTATCCAGACTTTACCGTTACTGAGTTTTGCTGTCGTACCTGCCACAATTTTTGTCCATGTACCCGTCCAGAAGTAAAAACCTGCACCGGAGCCACCGGTTACTGCAGCATTTGTATTGTATACCATCATGCCTGTAGTTCCGGTACCTGAAGCCAAACCCCAGGTTGCAACATTAGATAAACTAACTCTTGGTATAAGCATACCCATGTTCGTAGAAGAAATATCCAGTTTTGCACTGGCATCAGGCGTATTCGTTCCTATTCCGACATTGTTCTGGCAAAACGCGGAATGACAAATTAATGCGATGGCCGCTAGCGTGTATATTCTTTTCATGGCATTTGATTTAATGACAGAGTTCGTTTAAATTATCGTTTAATTATTTTCTTAGTAAAAACTTTATTTGCTGTTTTAAATTCTGCAACATAAGCAGCATTTGGCAGAGCGGATAAATCGTATGTCAGTGTATTAAATCCGGCTGAGATATTTCTTTGCATTCGTACTACAACCTGACCTAAGATGTCATATACATCAAGAATGAGTATCGTCTGCTCAGGAGAAACTATTGTTAACGATGAATAGTCGGAAGTAGGATTTGGAAAAAAATCTGAAATTAGATAGCCTTGTACTTCGTATAGCTTACCTTCTAAAATTGGAGAATATGAAAATTTATTATTGATATCTACTTGCTTTAGTCGGTAGTAATAGACCACTCCGGCGTGTACATTCTTATCTTCCAGTGAGTAAGAATTAATATGATTGGAATTTCCATTGCCTGCTATCCAACCGATAGTTTCAAAATCTACGGCATTTGTACTGCGCTGTACTTCAAAACCCAGGTTGTTGAATTCTGAAGCAGTGGACCAGTTTAATAAGAATGATTCATTGTTCAGAATGGTAAGGGTGAAATTAATAAGTTCTACCGGTAATAACGTATTCGCATCAACAGCACCCCATAATCTGTAGTTTGAGAAAGATGTCTGGCTTGGAAGCGTTTTACCTGTAGGTCCCATGAAATAACCCAGTTCATTCTGAAATCCCGCTGCCGGCTGATAGGTAGCTAAATTGCCGCCTGGTATTCCGTTTCTGGCAATGTATTGCATTTTGTAGTTTGGAGAACATGGAACGGAGTAATAATTGGCAGATCCTTCTAAATTCGAGCTTGGAAACACTGTAATGGAATAATTGTAAGAAGTGGCATTATCAGGAGTGATATTCCATTGGTGTGAAATTTTTTCTGTCAATCTCGCCCAGTCTGTTATGCCATCCGGAGCACCGGTACAGGTAGAAAAATAGTTTATGCTTAACGGGTTGTTGTCTACTTTGGCCACATCGGTAAATACATCCGGGTCAATAAGATTCTGACTGCCAATCTCCAGATAAGACAATATACCGGTTGATGCAGGAGCACTTGTGAAGGAAAGTGAAAATGCGTTCATGCCGCCTAAATAGGATTTATTTACGCCAACAGGGAAGAAATAGATAGTGGCTGCATTCACCTGACGTTTCAGTTTCCCTTCAATATATCTTGTTACTGCACCGCTGCCCGTACTGTGGCCTGTTATAGCTGAAGCAGACGGGTTCAAAATATATAAATAGTTGGAGTAATTACCTGTATAAGTTATATCGCTGGTACCAACAGAAGCTGACTGAGTTCTTATTATGCCATTGCTGTTTTCAAATGTCAGCAAGCCAGATGCATTGATATGTACATCATTCAACAGGCTGACGTATTCACCTGTCGAACCGGACTTGTCAATATAGAGATTATAAAACTGATTATCATTTCCTGCAGTACCATTCATCACGCCTGAAATTGTTTGATCTGATGTTCCGGAGAATCGTTCAGCACCCGTACTTTGATATTTGTTATTTCCACCAGGCTGATTGTTTGCCCAGTTTCCGGTTAACTCAATACCATTTGTTGTTCCACCGGTATTTACAAATAATGCATCCTGCATTGTGATATCTCCGTTTACATAAATGAGAGCTCCGTTATTATACAAGGTTGGTGTTGCAGAAGATATGGCTGGAGTCTGTCCTTTTAGATATAATTCATTTGCTGCATTAGCATTTCCTAACCAGACAATAAGCCAAAAGGACAGGTAAAATCGAAGAATGGTCATTTTATTCTAAATGTAATGACTCTAATATGATTTCTCAGGAAGTTAGTACGGCAATATGAAGTTAACCAATAATGTGGATACTTAATATTAAATTTATTTTACCTTCGGTTTATACTTCGAAGCGGTTAAAATCTTTTGCCCGTCTGAAACTGCAAAGAGTTCTTTCAGGGTAGTGTCGGGATTTTCTTCCATGTATTTTTGAACAATCTGCCAGCCCAGCCAGGCTCCTGCTTTTCCCGGGCTTTCCTTAGGCATGCCATAGGTGGTGGGGCCTTCCTTCACATATTTGAATTGTTCGAACTTCGTATCATACAGTAAATTCTTTTCCAGAAAATATGCCCAGATCTGCTGTTCATTATCCTTGCACCATTTCCATTGTTTTTCGGTATATTTGATGATGTCGTTTTCTTTCTCTTGCGGCAATAAGCTTTGGATAAAGAACAGGATTTTTCCTTCTGCGACCATCTTGTCCAGAAGGGTGGATTTGTCATCCGGCACCGGAACGATATTGGCACCTAACACATTGGCACAATCGATTGCCATATATTTCTGGTCAAAAGTCGGAATCATGAAGGTGTATTCCTGAAAGACAGCAGGATAATAAATATAGCCCGGACCCAGGTATTTATCCAGTGAAATTCCGAGTATGGAATCCGTGGCGGTGAAAACAGAATAGGAAAACTCGGAAATGCAGGTGATGACTTTGGGTGTCGGTTTTTCCGGGAAATAACTTTTGTAATTGGCAAAAGCGGTTTGCAGATCCTCTTTTAAAAAAGCGATATCTGCGAAGCGTTGCTGCACGGTGTCGTACAAACCTCTCATGGCCTTTTTGGTGAGAAAATCCCGCATCACCTGCAGCTGCATTTCTTTGTTTCCGGTAGCCGGAATATTCAGCACCTGATGGTAAAATATCTTATAAAACAGAGGATATTTCGCATCCAGCCTTGCTAACTCATTTTCCAGCTCGTCCGGGTTGCAGGCAAATAACTCTTTCTCAAAGCGGATGATGTCCACCTGTACTTCTGACTTCTTCACGACCTTTTCCTTTTTGGGTGGAGACTTTTGTTGCTGGCAGGTACAGGAAGAAAAGCAGGATAGGATTAAGGCAGTTAATAGGATGGGGGTATATTTTTTCATTCTACTGGAAGTTGTTGCCAAAAATAAGACTTTGGATACAGATAGTTGAAGATGTTTAGCTAAATTATGATTTGAGCGAAGGTTTTAATTTATATCCTTACTTTTCTCTTTTCGAGTTTAACTTATACCTTTACATACATGAAAATCGGTTTAGCACAGCAAAACTATAGGATTGGTGATTTCAGAGGTAACTTTGAGAAATTGAAATCTGCCATTGAAGAAGGAATACGGGCAAGAGCAGACTTGATTGTATTCAGTGAGCTCGCTGTTTGCGGTTATCCGCCCCGCGATTTTCTGGAGTTCAGGCATTTTATCCGGGAATGTGAGCATGTCATACAGCAACTCGCCTCTTTAGCGGGGAATAAGATTGCCGTAGTGGTGGGGGCGCCTTCCAGAAACCCTAAAAAAGATGGAAAGGATCTGTATAATTCTGCTTTTTTTCTGGAAAACGGTTCGGTCAAATATATTGCGCATAAAACATTGCTCCCCACGTACGATGTATTTGATGAATACCGGTATTTTGAACCCTGCCATGATTTTGATGTTGTGGAATATAAAGGCAAAAAAATCGCACTGACCATTTGCGAGGATATCTGGGATACGGGAGCGGAGAATCCATTGTATAAAATAAACCCGGTGGCGGAGTTGTCAAAATTTCAACCGGATATCCTGATTAATCTGTCTGCCTCGCCCTTTTCTTATGGGCAGGCAAAGAAGCGCATAGAGGTGGTGCAGTGCAATGCCACTGCATTTAATCTGCCGGTCTTTTATTGTAATTGTTCGGGTGCACAAACAGAATTGATTTTTGACGGCGGAAGCCTGGTTGTGTCACCGGATGGTACCATTGTTGATGAGATGCCTTATTTTGAAGAGTGTATTCGATTTTATGATCTGGAATCGGTGCTGGAAGGCCAACGTATGACAGAGTACCCGGAACAGGATAAAAATCCGACAAGATTGATACACGATGCATTGGTGTGCGGAATCAAGGATTATTTCCAGAAACTGGGATTTAAAAAAGCGATTCTTGGCTTGTCGGGCGGTGTCGACTCCGCACTGACCTTAGTTTTAGCGGTTCGTGCACTTGGGAAAGAAAATGTACTGAGTGTATTGATGCCTTCTCAGTTTTCAACTCCCCACTCGGTAGATGATTCACTGAAACTATTGGAGAATCTTGGTTCCCCGCACAAGATCATTCCCATTAAAGATGTTTTTGATGTATATGACAACGTTTTGCAGCCGCATTTTGATAATAAACCGTTTGATGTGACCGAAGAAAACCTGCAGGCTCGCATCCGCGGCAATTACCTGATGGCGTTGAGCAATAAATTTGGTTATATTCTACTCAATACCACCAACAAGAGTGAAGCGGCAGTAGGTTATGGAACACTCTACGGCGACATGTGCGGAGGGTTGGCAGTGCTGGCTGATGTGTATAAGACTCAAATTTACCGGGTTTGTCAGTACATTAACAAAGATCAGGAAATTATTCCCGAAAATATTCTGACGAAGGCACCCAGTGCAGAGTTGCGGCCAGGACAAAAAGACAGCGACTCATTGCCGGATTATGACGTGCTGGATAAGGTTTTGCTGGAATATATTGAACACCATCAGGGACCGGATGAGATAGAAGCAATGGGATTTGACGATGCACTGGTGACGCGCATCCTTCGTATGGTCAATCGCAATGAATTCAAGCGCCATCAGACCCCACCGATTTTAAGGGTATCTCCCAAAGCTTTCGGCTCGGGAAGGCGATTGCCGATTGTGGGGAAATACCTGGAATAACGGTTAGCGCAACGCCAGTATTTTCTTCTCGAATTTTTCATAAATCAATGCAGCAAATCCAAAACTTACTATCCACGTAAAGACGTATTGGAGGATATTAAAAGCCAGCAGACTTTTTTGCGGAATGTGCAGCTGCTCCAGTACATACATTACCAGTATGATGGAAATGAAGTGAAATAAATAGACACTATAGGTAATTTTTCCCAGGTAAACGATAAACGGGTGTTCCAGTATTCCGTACTTCTTACCGTCTTTTATCAGGTACAGCATAAAGACGGCGAAACAGGTACAGAAGACCTCGCTTAGAAAGAATGGGAATTCAAACCCGCTGAACATCAATCCAAACATGACTATCATGCATGCGATGGTCAGCTTTTTGGTTACGTATTTTTGTACAATATCCAACCGGTACAGGAATAAATAAATGGCGATTCCGCCAATAAAAAAACAGTAGGCATATGAAAATAAGACACTGAACAGGATAACACGCGATACATACCGGGAAGTATCGGTATGGAAGAATTTTCTGCAAAACAGGTCAATCAGCAGGCACATAATCAATGCACCGTAATACACTAAGAAACATTTTACGATGAACTGTTTGAAGTTCCTGAATTTCCTCCATAACAGCGGCCAGAAAAGATAAAAGATTTCTTCCGTTCCGATGGTCCAGTGGTGAATGCCGTATATCCATACGCCGCTGTTCACATAAGACAACAACATCGCGATGTGCGGCATTAATCCGATACTGAGCGAAAACAGAAACCATTTGGGTATCTCAAATAAATCCAGGTAATTCGCATGATTCAGCCACGGCAATGCTTTAAAGAAGATCGTATTGGCATACTCTCCTAAAAAGGAATACGGCATTACAATCCAGTAGACAAACATGGACAGGTAAAAAACCGGCCATATCCGGAATATTCTGTTTCTGTAAAATCTTTTAACGGAAACGGTCTGGGTCTTGAATTTCTCCACTTCCAGCTGGTAGGTGATTAAGAAGCCGCTCATCGTGAAAAACATCAGCACCGGATAGAAGCCGATGGAATGGGTGCGGTGTTCATTGAAAATGGCCGGCAGTATATTCCGTATTTGCTTTATCTCTTCGAGATGGCCGAATATGATGGTATTGGCCATCCAGAATCTGAATCCGAGGAGGTTCGGAAAAATATGTCTTCCCTGTAAAGCCTTGTCGTTGCGCATAATCAGATTTTTATCAGTAAATAGGCCTGCAGATTTATGTCAATGATTGTTTTTCGGTATCCCATCTTCTCCGGTTCGTTCAACAATATCTTTCCTTTATCTCCCAGTGTCTGTTTTACCAGGCTTTGCAGTTTCTCATTCATAAAGATAATACCTACATTCTTATCCGTGAAAAACTGTTGAATGTCTATATCGCCGTTTTGGATATAAGGACGCACATCATCCTGTTCCAAAAATAATTCCTGATAATTCTTTGGAAGATACGCATTGAAACCACGCTCCGTTGTGAATAATACAACCGGCTTCTTCGAATTGTGTTTTTTTAAATAGTTGACTGTTTTCAGGTTAGGCTGCTGGTCTCGGTCAGTCAGCATATTGTGGTAATAACGGATGGATTTGGCAGTCGGAGTAGTGAGGATGATCAATAAGATAATCGGATAAAATACCAGTTTGTTATTCAGCCAGGTGACATGTCCTTTTAAAAGCAACGTCAGCAACCCTATCCACCAGCAGAAATGAAGAATGATGTAATGTCGTTCAGGAAAAATGAAGAAAACGGCGAAATAGCTCCATCCCCAGAACAAAAGGATAATGACAGAAGTGGAGGAATATTGCCGAATAAAGTCCGTCACATTTCTGGATGCCCTCTTCCAAAAAATCAGGTATAGAAGGAATCCGTTGAATAAAAGATACAGGATATGTTTCGCCTTGCCCAAAAAATGGAAGATGGGGGGCGGCAATAAGAAGTCTTCCGTGTATTTAAACATGCCTAAAAAATAATTTAGTATGTTCGTGCCCATGTGTTTGAAAAACATTGGTGGATTTGCCTGCAAACACTGCAGCATGGTCTTACTGCCCCTGAAGATATCCAGCCGGTCAAATTCATCTACGGTTAACACCTCCTTCGTCCAGAATACATAGTTGGTATAGAAATGCTGCTTAAAGGCAAAAAGGCTTCTGTCGATTCCCTGTGCCTTGAAAGAAATAAATCCAAAAACAACATAAAGCAGTGCCATGAAAAATACCATAACCAGATAAGCCTTGCTCCAGCTGATTTTTTTCTGATAGATTATCAGTAACAGCCACAATAACGACAGCGATGCGGTAATCAGCAGGAACTCCTGCCTTGCGTACAGGCATATATAGGAAGCGGTAAAAGCAGTAATGATTTTTGTTTCAATGCGACGGGACTTTGCGACGATAATGAAGGCAAGTAAAATGACGCACAAACAAAAGTGGCTTACATAGGTAAAATTAGATACAAGCAGAGGGTGCATTAAAAATGAGAGTGAAAGCAATAGTGCCAGATTTTTCTCTGTCTGATAATGGATTAGGAATAAAAATAACAAGGCGGGAATCAGCACCATCAGGATGCAGTAATTATGATAAAAGGTCTGTACGGCATCTGCCGAAAATTTAGAAACAATGAAATACCATAGGTTGTAGGAAGGCCCCCAGTCGTTAAAGATATGCTGAGGGATATGAATGCCCTTTTGCAGGTATTCCGTTTCATCGAAAAACGGGATGTCAAGATGCTGCTGTACACCATGAAGTTGTTTGAAGGCAGCCAGCACAATCACGAATAAATAAAATAAAGTTTGTACATTTATTTCAGGCGGCGGCAGACTGTCTTCTTTGAATATCTTTTGTAGAAACGACATAGAGTAATTAGAGCGAAATTATGAAATTAAAACTGTTGCGCAAAGCTGTACTGGATTATCCTTCCGGTTCGGCATTAGAATACCATAAGGACAGTTTATATGTCATCGGCGACGATGTGCATTATATCTTATGCCTGGATGCTCAGTGGAATGTCATCCGGCATATACAGCTGTTTGAATCGGCTCTGGAACGTATTCCCAAGCCGGATAAGCCGGACATAGAATGTGCGGCGGTCATAGATGATGTTTTGTATCTGTTAGGCTCCGGCTCCAAATCACCGCAACGGGATGTGGCATTCATTGTGCAGTTGTCAGATTATACTGTGAAGAAAATCAATACCGCTGCATTTTACGGTATTTTCAGAGACCGGAATCTTCTGGGTGAAATGAATATAGAAGGATTTACAGTTTGTAAAGACAAATTATTGCTTTTCAACAGGGCCAATACGAGTCAGCCTAATAGTTTGATCATTACAGACAGGAAAATAGTAAAAAGGCAGTTTCCGGACCGATTTAAGGTGATGCCTGTTGAAATAGGCAGCCTAAACAATATCCCACTCGGAATTTCCGGAGCCAGTTATTGTGAGGTAAACGATATCTTATTCATAACAGCTTCTGCAGAAAATACCGATAACACCTATGATGACGGCGATATTATCGGTAGCGTGCTCGGAATAGTATATAATGCTTCTGTCGCATTGAATGCCCCTTCGTTCATAATAGAACATATCATTGAACTGGATAAAGTGGAAAAGGTTTTCTCCAAACAGAAAATGGAATCTGTCTGTATCACCAGGCAGGAAAACAAAAACTACACTTGTGTCCTTGTCGCGGATAATGATGACGGGAAATCCGTTTTGTTTGAAATGGACATACAGCTTGTATAAAAAAGAGAGGGTCAGGGCACGCTCTCTTTTTACCGGATGAACTTTATTTGTTGTCTTCCAATGCTTTGTTAATCATAAATGAAATATAAGCTCTGTGCGATTTTGTGGCAGCATCACCCGCTACATTCGCTTTCATCCAGGCCAAGATGCGTTTTATTTCACCAAAGGAGGCAGACTTGGAAATGTGAGAATAAGAATTGTTTTTCAGGTCAATAATGCCAAGCAGACGCATGACATATTCTCTTTGAATATTCTGCCGAATGGTAGATGCGGAACCTGCCAGGTCTTCCGTAAAAATGCTGTTGGTCAGGTCCGTCAGCATATCCGTCAGCTCGTATTTATTGCCGTATAATCTAGAATCTGTCAGGCGCTGCATGACAGTCGCATTCAACAGGTGGTCTAATACTCCGCGCTGCATGTTTACAATTCGTTCATGGATTTTCGGGTCTTCATTCTCTTTTCTGAAATCAAATCCTCGTCGCTGCATTTGCAGGTATGCAAAAATATCTTCAGGTGTCTTAAAAGCGTTTTTTGAAAAGGCATACTTAGCCAATGCCGCCATAGCCTTTTTTTGTTCGGTTACGGTTACAGGGGTTAATGGTTTTTCCGTAGGAGCAGCCCCGGCAAAGTTTCTGTTGACATAGATGCCGCCGATAAAACGGGTAATGGTATTCAAACTCCTGGAATAATGACCGGATAATATCAGATAGGCGTTTCGTAATTCATGAAAAGACCGGTTGGGTAATGTATATTTCTGGATTAATTTTGGTAGTGCATTGTTTACCATTTCTATGTTACTGATTGCGTAAGCGATGGCATCATCTGACATGTCAAACAAATTAGCACGAGGGTCAATTCCTCTGCCTGGAGAACGCATGTCGTCTGCATCGTTGAAGAATCGGTTTTCTCTTTTTGAAGACTCCGATAATATTTTCTGCAGCATTTCAGTTTCTTCATATTCAGATTTTGCAGGTGTGTAACCGTATCGGATTGCCCAAATATCATAGGGGCCGGGTTTGATATCGAAGAATACACCTTGTTTGTTCTTGTCAGGGGATATGTTTGGTATGGTGTAATCCATGACAGAAGCAGTTAAGCCAACGGTAGAACCCAGTTTGGTGTCCTGCATCTGGTCAAAGGTGTGCAGCTGGGAAGCGATAAAGTTGTGATTTAATCCAAAGGTATGCCCCACTTCGTGCAGCACCAGGTCAAATAATGCCTGTTTGATGAATTTATCCTTGTCTATATCGCTGAAATCATTGGCGGTTAACAACTGGTTGCCGTACAAAATATTCTGATGCATCGCTTCACCGTACAAACAGCCATCATAGTTCATTTGTGCCGGTTCCTGCATGTTATCCAGTGCAGCGATATCATATAATTTTTCCAGTTTTAACCGGTTGGTCAGAAATACCAGTTCCAGCATGATGTCTGCGCCGATAATTTCTCCCGTTCTCGGATTCACAAAGCTCGGACCGTAGCCGCCGTAAGGAGGACGCGGAGATGACGTAAAACGTATCACGTTGTAGCGAATGTCTTCGGCTTCCCAGTTAGCAGTATCCGGTTGTATATAGCATTCCACGGCATTCTTGAATCCGGCGGCTTCAAATGCTTCATTCCAGGCTAAAACTGCATCCTTGATGATTTCTCTGAATTCCACGGGGGTGGTTTTCTCCACCCACCACACAATTGGTTTTACCGGTTCTGAAATTTTGGCTTCCGGATTCTTTTTCTGCAGGTTCCATCGGTGTATCAGGTCTTTCCAGGGAGTTGTGCTCGCGGAAGTCTGGTCCGTAATCTTTTCCATAAAATAACCTATTCTCGGGTCGTCTGCCCTTGGAATAAAATTGTCTGCCGGAACTTCTATGATGCTGTGCTGTAACTTAACAGAAACGAAACGGGCATCGGTTACTTCATCGGAGCCATTGTTAACCGGGGATGGATTTTCATAAATATATTCAACGGAAACATCCGTGTTATTCGGAAAATTCTTAATTGCCAGGTATTTAGATTTTTTGCTGCTCAGAGAACCGAGTGAAAAGGCATCCGGTTTGTCGGCAGGCATCTTTGTCGGCTTGATTTGAGTGAGACTTTCTCCTAAAAATAAATTGTCGGCTTCTATCAGGTAGGTTTTTCCGGTAGTTGCCGCAATTTTCTCCGATAAAAATAAGGGTTGGTTGATATTGGCATTTTCCGCTTTGCTTAATGCATTGTTTTTGTCAAAGTAAAAGCTCGTATTTTGTAAAACGAAGTCGATACGGTCAAAGTACCTGACGATTTTAAAAATAGAGTTGTCCTTATAGCCGCCTCGTGCGTAACCGGCATCTATGATACCATCCAGCACATATGCAAAATAGATGTACTCTTTGCCAATTTTATCTTCGGTTATTTCCAGATAGGTTTTACCGTTGATGGTATCCTGATATAAGTTGAATAACCCACTTGTCTTTCTGCATTTTTCGGTCACTTCCTTAATAGACTTGAACGGCTCTTTCTTCGTGTCTTTTTTGGCTGTGGTGTCTTTGACTGCCGTTTTGGCGGTATCTGTAACAGTTCCAGCAACTGTATCCAGTTTCTTCTTGTCTTTCTTTGCATATATATTTGAAACCGAAAGTATTGCAAGTGCAATTAAAAATGAGATGGAGAAAAATGACTTCATGATAATAGATTAATGTGAACAAAAATACCAATTTTTACCAATTTTAATAAAATAATAAACCATCCTGTATAAGTAGGATGGTTTACGGTATTATTACAGTCTGACCGGATTATCTCTCATACTGGCAGCATTGCGGCAATTGATGATAGGCGGAATCACTGGCTTTGTATTTTTCTGTATCATAACCGCTATTGGCTATGTTTTGTTGAATCTTATCGACGGAAATTTTTGCAGGAGCGAAACTGATGGTTACTATTCCGTTTTCCTCATTCCAGACGGCGGACTTCACCCCATCCGCTTTGGCCGCCTTTTCTATACGTTTTTTACACATATCACAGTTGCCCCAGACCTTAAATGAAGTCTTTGTGAGGTCCTCTTTAGCAAAGGTATTTACAGATAAAAAGGTACAAAAAATGGTCAGGATGACAAGAGGCGCATTTTTCATTTTATTTCTTTTAAACGGTTACAGATAATACAGCATATTTCATGCCGTTATTTCGGCTTCTCTAGATCCATTCCACATTCGGAGCATTTGCCGGGTTTGTCAGAATTGATGTCTTTGTGCATAGGACAGGCGTACAGGGCAGTTCCTTTTTCTGCGTCTTTCTTGCAGCAGGCTTTTCCTTCTCCTTTCTTATCAAAGGCGGCGGAATCTTTCTTGCAGCAGGCTTTCTCTTCGCCGGCTTTGCATTTATCGCAGCATTTTTCTTCCCTGGTGCAGGTGCCGGAACATTTATCGCAGCATTTCTCCTCTTTACAGCAGCCGGGTTTTTTGCTGCAGGCTTTCTCTTCGCCGGCTTTGCATTTGTCACAGCATTTTTCTTCCCTGGTGCATTTATCTGAACACTTGTCGCAGCATTTCTCCTTTTTGCAGCAACTCGCTTTTTCGCAGGTTCCATCTTTTTTACAACAGTGTTTGCAGGCTGTTGCGCCAAGTAAGGTAGCCACTAAGACCATCATAATGACTACGATTGATTTGATTTTTTTCATGTTGTGTTTGTTTTAATAAGTTGTATAATGTGTTTAATTGATAAAAATTCGGAATCCGCCATAAGCGGTTACGCCCATAACGGGAGCATATACCTGATATGTGTCAAAAAAGGAGGTATACGGCATGCCTAAGATAACGGATTTCTGCCGATAATTTGTAATGTTTTCGGCACCGATGAACAGCTCGGCATGTTTAAAATATTTCATCACCTGTACATTCAGCAATACATACCTGGGTGAATACCTTTTACCGGCATCGCCGGCAAAGCTGTTCGGCAGCCTTCGCCTTCCGTTGATGCTGGTATTCACATCAAACTGCCATTGCTGATTCGGTGTCTTATAGCTGAGTGCTACCAGCCCTTTGTGCATGGCCTGTAATGGCTTTTGCAGCAGAACACCGTGATACGTCAGCCGCACATCTTCCAGGCGGTAAGCGGCTTTCAGGTCTAATCCCTTCAATACCTCAAAAGCAAACTCCACCAGCAAACTGTTGGAGAATGATTTGCCTTTCAGGTTGGAGATAACGGCATCCCCATCGGCATTGTCTATATCCACCACAGATTGACGGATGAAGTCAGTCCGGAAGAAATCTACCGAGAAACTTCCTTCCCGGTTCCATAAGTTGAATTTCTGTGTTAAACTTAACCCATAGTTCCAGAGAATTTCCTTCGAAGGGTGTTCCTGAAAGATGATATTCCGCGAACTGGCTAATAAAGATTGGTTTTCTGTCAGGATGTTGGGTACGCGGAACCCGCTTCCGGCTGCCACACGAAGGATGGTTTTTTCATGCCTGTCCAGCACAAATCGTGCATGTACTCTCGGGTGAAACTGGAAACCCGCACGTGTGTGGTAATCTCCCCGGAAACCCGCCACCACTGTTATTTTTGTTCCGTATTTATACGTGTATTCGGTAAAAAATCCTGGTATGATATCGCTTCTCCTGAACTGCAGGGAGTCGAGTCGCTCGTTGAGATGGTCATACACAAAATTGAACCCGCTGACCATGCTGTGCGCATCATTCCTGATGGTTGTCTGATAGAGTAGGGTTCCGGTGAAAGAGGCCTGCCGGGTGTCAAATAGTTTGGTGCCATACCCAGACTTTTGCTGATGGTACACCCCTGAGAACTGGCTTCCGATACTGCTTTCTTCATCGAAGATATAGCCTGTCTTTGCAAAGCCTTCCACGCGCCTGGTGTTGATGTTGATGCCGAACAGCGACAGCGAATCCGTGCCGTGTTCATGAATATGGCGGATTTGCCCTCCCTCCCGGTTTTCACTCAGAACTTTTACCATGTATTGCCCTTCCACCTTCTCGCCGTGGTAGTCCCAGCGGTTCAGCAGGTTGTATTGCTTTATCACAGGCTGGTCCAGAAAGCCGTCGTGGTTCATGTCCTGTTTGACGGGTGTAAATGCGCCGTTCGCCATCAGCACGGTTCCGAGCCTTGGATTGATTTTGTGATTGATCAGCAAGTTGGTTTCAATACGTGCATTCTGATTGCCGAACAGGTCAAAGAATAATCTGGTAGAATCATTGAAACTGCTTTTAAATTCCACATTCATGGAACCGGTAACGCCTTCATAACTGCTTTTGACAGATGGTATTCCTTTCGATACGGAAATGGATTTCATCCAGGAGCGGGAATATGGTCCAGCCCGAAGGTGGATGTAAGGCCGCGCATAAATGGAACACCCTCCAGCAGGTTTTGCACATACAGTCCGCTAAGACCTAACAGTTTGATTTCTTTGGCGCCGGTCACCGCGTCCGAATAGTTTACATCTACGGAGGCATTTGTCTGAAAACTTTCTGACAGGTTGCAGCACGCCGCTTTCTTGATTTCGCCGCTTTCTATCTTTTCCGTTTTCATCGGGTTGATGGTAGAGATAAAGCTGGTTTGTCTTTTTGCCTTTATGCTGACTTCCTTCAGCTGGATTTCCGGCACCAGTTTTACAGTGATATCCTTTAATGCAGTGATTAAAATCGTATCACTGAAATACCCCACATAGCTTATCAGCAGCAAATGTGGCAGGCTGTCCGGTTGTTCCAGAATGGCGATTCCATACTCGTTGGTGGTTGCGCCGATGTTGGTATTTACCCATTGTACATTGGCACCCATTAAAAGCTCATTTGTCTTCTTATCGGTAATTTTTATTTGTATGCTTTTGGCGTTCTGGCTGAATGCAGGATGAAAAAACCATACATTCAAGCTCATCAACACCAATAATAAATGTTTCATGTATTTTTATTAGAGATGAAATAATATCGTTACTGTTTGAACAATATCAATATCTGCTAACAACGGAAAACCTGCAACTCGGAACGTTCAGGTAAAAGAAGGGGTTTTAATTGAAGAAGTTTTTCCGGGGGAGATAACCCGGATGAATAATAAAATGTGTAGGCGTTTTGGGTATATGTATTGTTAGTGAAACAAAAGAAACTATCCAGAATTTTTTCAATCGGTTTTATAACCATCGATTTGGACAGGAATCCTTCGACCGTCAGTTTGTTGAAAAACTGTTTGTGTTCACAACAATTCTTTTTGCTGGGTACGGGTTTTTCATTACAGCAGGATCCAGCCGGTTTTTCCATGTCACAGGTTGGCTGGGTAACCATGGAAAAACTGCGTGTTTTGGAAATAGTGCAGATATGTTCGAATACAAAAACGCCACTCGTGGAGAATAAGACTACAAATGCTATGATTAAAGCGGATATATTAGTTTTGTATTTCACGTTGTTACCAACTTCAAAGTTAGCATGTATTCGCTTGTTTTACCTGATAAAATTGTTTAAATAGCGTTAATATTTATCATAAGATAGCAATAGTTTAAAAATGGAATGAGTAAGTTTGGGTAAATGGGATTAAAAGATATTATACAAAATATGACCAACCCTAAGGATGCGGACATCTTTCTGAACCGTTTTCCCAATAAGGTGGGCTCATACGGCTACGACCCGTGGGGGTTCAATATCAATGGCATCAAGCCGTTTGTAGGTGCCGGTAAGTTTTTCTATGAAAAATATTTTCGGGTGGAGGCGCACGGACTGGAGAATATACCACAGCAGGGAAGGTGCCTGATCATTGCCAATCACAGCGGGCAGCTGCCGCTGGACGCCATGATGCTGGGCTACACGATGGTGACGAACGAGCATGCTCCGCGCGCACCGAAAGGCATGTACGAACGTTTTGTGCCGCAGGTGCCGTTTATCAGTTCCATTTTTTCACAATGGGGTGGAACGGTGGGTGATCCCGAGAATTGCATCAAGATGCTGGAAAATGAAGAAGCCGTGATGGTATTTCCGGAAGGCGCAAGAGGAATTTCCAAACCGTTCAAGAAACGATATTAGCTGCAGCAGTTCGGGCTCGGATTTATGTATATGGCATTGCAGACAAAATCACCGATAATCCCTGTCGGGATTGTGGGCTGCGAGGAGTCCATCATCAATTTCGGCAATATGGATTTTTTACAGAAACTCATCAAATTTCCGGCAGCTCCCGCCCTGATACCATTCGTGTTCCCGACCAAAATTATCATGAATATCGGCAAACCCATGCTGTTTGAAGGCGACGGCAGCCGCGAATATCTGGTAAAAGAAATGGTGGAAGAGGTGAAACGGGAAGTAAAACACCTCATGGATATCGGCTTGCGCCAGCGCACAGGAATTTTCAGTTAAGGCAGCACGTTTACTTTCTGAAATGTTTTAATGTAAGTTCTCCATTACCTTCATCAGTTTTTCAGTCACCTCTCCGGCAAGGCTGCCCAGGACTTCATTATGAACGGCACTCATCGTTTCGTTGGGATTGATGGCTGAAACTTCCACAGCTCCATTCTCCTTTTCCTGTACCACCACATTACACGGCAGCAATACACCAATTTTGTCTTCGCACTGCAAAGCCCTGTACGCAAAGGTGGGGTTGCAGGGCGCAGTATCGTGTATTGTTTATAATCCACGTCGATTTTCTTTTTCAGGGTATCTTTCATGTCAATTTCGGTAATGATACCAAACCCTTCTTCTTTCAGGGCTGCCTTCACGATTTCGATGGTTTCTTCAAAATTTCTGCCAAGGAGTGTTTTGTCAAAGGAATAGCTCATATTGTTTCTTTTCACTAAAGTTACAGATAATTTTGTTAACCTATTCCAGAATAAAATAACTCCATGGCCCACCAAACGATGGGTGGTGTCTTTTCATTTTAGATATAATGATGATAATTGTAGTAAGTCTGCACTATCCACCCCTGAATCCCCTCCGGGAGAGGAAATGCGGACTGTAGTTAACAAAAAAGAATTACCGGGTTATTGTAAAAGTAAATACAAGAAGAATATCATTGTACACATTTCCCTCCTTGAGGAGGGATTCGGGGAGGTGATTTTAGGGTTTGAGATGCATAACGAAAGCTGCAACGATGCAGAATTTGGCTTTATTTGTATTTGGCTTTAAGAGTGGATGCTAAGTATAATTTGGAGATTATTTCAGTAGGGTAGTTCGTTGGTTACAAACCAACGATGGCAGAGGCGAAACACTAAAGCCATGAGGAGATTAGGTGGAATTTAGCCAACTGATTTATTTCATTTCCTCGTGTCTACATAAATCGTTTATGAGCGACACAGCCCTGTTTTTCCTGTCTTCCGTCAGGATATCTTTTTGGAAGTTGCGGGCATTCTGTGCAAATGTAACATCGTCTAACACACGGACAACCGCTTTCCGGATCCTGCCTGCACCTGCATTCGGACTCAGATGCATGCCTAGTTTATGGTAGGCTACTTTTACGGCATTATCATTTTGGTCGCGCCCCATTGGCAGACAAATCAAGGGTAACCCATTCGCCAATGCCCGCATGATGGTGCCGTGCCCTGCATGGGTAATCACAAGACTTGCGTGGGGAAACACTTGTGAATGCGGTGCTGAGTTGACGACCACTACATTGTCCGGAACATCCAGGCGGATATCCTTCATGGACATACCCAACGTTACCAGGCCTCTGATTTCGAGCCCCTTCAGCGAATGGATGGCATTCTGTATGCTTTGTGCCTGATTTTGAAATGTGGAGGATAAGGAAATGACGACCAAAGGACGTTTATCATCTTTCTTCCATGGATTATCCCATGTTTCCGTCCAGTCCGGATCATCCAGTACCGGGCCGGTATACCTGACATTGGCGGGTGCCGGCTCCAGCGGAAAATCAAAGCCGCTTAGTGTCTGCATCAGCCTCAAATCAGCCTGATGTACCAGTTCCGTCATGTCACGGAGCTTGGGAAGTCCGTAATTTACCCTGATTGAATTGATAAAGGAGAGATGTTTATTGAAAACGCCTTTAAAAACAAGACTCACAAGCCGGTCCCTGAGTTTTCCGAAAAATCCTTTTCCGGGCAACAGGCCCATTACGCCCGGAGGGCGGTTGGCACCCGGCAGGTATTCCGGAAAATGAAAGGCAATGACACGAGGAATGTGCAAGGCCTCAGCGGCAATAAGTGCGGGCAGCAGCAGGCAGTCCGCTATTAACAGGCTGGCATGAGTTGCTTTCAGTGCATCCAGTGTTTCTTCCACTACTGTTTCCGCCGGCCCGAATACGATTTTATCCAACGTGGGATTGTTCAGTGTGGAGGCATTCCAGTCGTTGATCAGGTCTTCGTTCCGGTTGGTTCGGGTAAAGTATTTTTTAAACGGAATGAATTCGAAACCATATGACCTTACTGCAACCGCCATACAGGGTTCTGAAAGTACATGAATTCGATATCCCTGTTCCCCCAGTTGCCGGGCTAAGCCCATAACAGCCGGTATGTTTCCGCCGCCGTCTATCGTGACCAGCAGTATGTTAATGGATGCATTCATGGTTATATCATTTTTAATGGTTTATTGTTTGATATCAATCCCTCCAGCAGTTCCTGCATAACTGCACGTGTCTGTTTTTCGCTGTGGTTTAAATCCTTTCTGAGCAGTTTCCAGAGATAAACATCCGTTGCGGCAACAAAGGACATCAGCCGGGTGGTGTAATTTTTTGTTTTGGGATTGGGTAAAAATCCTTTAAACACCCTTGTACACCAGGCGCGGTGATATGCCCTTCCGGATGCCAGGATTTCCCGTGCAATCGAGACTTCCTGTTCAGCGGAAAGTGTGCGGATGACCGCGTCGCCGCTTGCTTCGTATTCCGCCAGCAGGTCATTCAGAATACAAGACATATCGCCGGCAGGTGTTTGGTCGCGTGCTTTCATGATGCTCGCTGCGTCGTTCTTTATGCAGGCACTGAACAGTTCTTCCTTGTTGCCGAATTTCCGGAGTATGGTGCGGACGGTTACACCGGACTTTTCAGCAATTCTTTCCAAAGAAATCTCGTGAATGGGTATCTCCCGCCATAGGGCAGCAGCGGCTTCCAGGATGTTCCGGTCGTTTTCCGCAGCCTGCCTTGCCCTGTTGGTGAGTGTGTATGTTCTCTTGTGCATGTTAGAGTTCATATCACAAAGGTAGACATTAAATAAATTAATGTCAATAGGTATGACATGAAAAATGCAATATAGCCGGATACAGTGGATAAGCAGCCGTTACAAATTTCCGGCTTTTCGTTAAATGAAGGGTGGTGTCTTTAGTTTCAAAAAATAAATGTAGTAAGCCTACCCACCCCTTAATCTACTTCGGGTAGGGGAAATACGGACACTGGATAGCAAAATAGAATTACTGTTTAATTTTAAAGGTAAATACCGGAAGAATATCACTGTCCGCATTTCCCTCCTTGAGGAGGGATTAAGGGAGGTGTTTTTTGTTCGATGCAGAAACGAAACGTGCTGCGTGCGGTTATGAGCTATGTGTGATACCAACAGACGTTGCTTCGCTGCGCTCGCAGGACTGAGTTTTTTACGGTGGAATTAAAAGCGGGACGCTTCTGCATTTTTTTGTCTCAGCGGGACCGGGACGCTAAGACCAGAGAGGGGTTGTCAGATAATAAACCAGTCCAAAAATTGCACTAATGCCAATCCAAGTTATCATTCCAATCTTGAAACGATACATTGCCATGAATGAAATAATTGTCCAACCGAGAGTGATATAGTCAAGCCCTGCAAATGAAAAGACCTTTGGAAAAATTACTACTCTGCCAAGATAAATTGTCAAGTTGAGAATTACACCAACAACTGCTGCTGTAACAAGTGCAAGAATTTCTTTTACTCTTTTATTTTCTTGTGTCCGATCCATGATTGGTGCTCCTATAAGAATGAAGAGAAAGCAAGGAAGAAATGTATAAAATGCTGTTGTAACAAGGCCAAGTGTCCCCATTGCAAGTGAACCACCAAAATGATTATGTCCTGCCATAAAACCAACGAAAACAAGAACCATAATTAATGGTCCAGGAGTTGTTTCTCCAAGTGCAAGTCCGTCTAACATTTGTAGGTTGGTCAACCAGTTAAATTTTTCAACACTCACTTGTGCTACATAAGGTAACACAGCATAAGCACCACCAAATGTTACAAACGCTGCTTGTGTAAAAAAAAAGGATAACTTTTTCCAAAACTCAAAGTCGCTCGTCAGAAAGTAAAATGCAATCAAAGGAATTGTCCAAATTAATACTCCAACACTTACTTGTTTCAAAAAACGTAATGGTTTAAAGCCGATATTAGGTATAATCGTGTGCTTATTTATGTAATATTCATTTTCGTCAATTTCTTTTTGATTTGTCCTGTTGTTACTCGTTTGAAATAGTTTTGGGAAGAACTGTCGGGATATTGCTGCTGTAATAATTGCTCCAACTATAATTAGTGGAAACGGAATGTTTAAAAAGAAAATGCAAATGAAAGCGGCACCCGCAACAAAATAGTGAAACGGACTTAGTAAAGATTTTTTGCCGATTTTGATTAGCGCAAGGATGACAATCGCAATTACGGCAGGTTTTAGTCCGCTAAACATTGCAAAAACCCAAGGAAGATTGCCGAATGAAACATAAATTGCACTCAGTCCAAGCAGAATGAACATTGAAGGAAGAAAAAACAATATTCCTGCTGCAAGTCCACCCATAGAGCCATGAAGCATCCAGCCAATGTATGTTGCTAACTGCTGCGCTTCGGGTCCCGGCAAAATCATACAGTAATTCAATGCATGTAGAAATTTACTTTCGCTTATCCATTTTTTTTTGTCCACTAGAAACTCGTGCATTATTGCAATTTGTCCGGCAGGTCCGCCAAAACTTATAAAGCCAAGTTTTGTCCAAAATTTTAATGCTTCTTTGAAAGTCGGTTTCTCCATCCGCACTTTAGTTTATTGTTGCTCGGTTGTTTTTTTAAGGTTGCATATAACTTAGTTATAGAGGAAGTTTTAATCTTAAGAACTTCCTCAAGTCTGCCAATATGTAAATATAGGTGGAATCTTTTTTATTCCTCTTTCCGCTTATTTCTCCTCCACAAACCTCAGCGCTTCTTTCACTTTTTTCTTTTCCAGTGCCAAATCCAGCACTTCGTCCATGGTATCGACATAGTGGAATTTCAGCCCTTTGATGAAATCTGCCGGCACCTCTTCCACATCTTTTTCGTTCTCACGGCACAGGATGATCTCCTTGATGCCGGCTCGTTTGGCTGCCAGTATCTTTTCCTTGATGCCGCCCACCGGCAATACCTTGCCGCGCAGCGTTATCTCACCGCTCAGCGCTGTAAACGCTTTTACTTTGCGTTGGGTGTACAGCGAAGTCAGTGCAGACAATATCGCAACGCCCGCACTAGGCCCGTCTTTGGGTATCGCCCCTTCCGGCACGTGGATGTGCAGGTTCCAGTTCGTGAACGCTTCTTTCGGAATCTGCAGCTCATCCGCTTTGGATTGCAGATAGGTGAACGCCGTATTGAACGATTCTTTCATCACATTGCCCAGGTTCCCGGTAATGGTCAGGTTGCCCTTGCCTTTGCTCACCGTCGATTCGATGAACAGGATATCACCGCCCATGGGTGTCCATGCCAGCCCGATGGCCACGCCGCACGGATTGTTTTCCGAATATTTGTCGTGGTTGTATTTCGGTTTGCCGAGGATGCGGGTAATGTCTTCCACCGTGATAGCCGGATTATAGTCTTCTTCTATTGCCACGCTCTTGGCTACATTCCGCATGATGGAAGCAATGACCCTGTCCAGTTCGCGTACTCCGCTCTCATAGGTATAGTGATGAATCAGGTGCTGGATGGCCTTGTCGTTCAGCTTCACCTGTGATGCTTTCAATCCGTGCGCTTCCCGTTGTTTGCTGACCAGATGTTTTTTGGCGATTTCCGTTTTCTCTTCCATCGAATAGCCGCTCAGGTGGATGATTTCCATCCGGTCGCGCAGGGCGGGCTGTATCTCGCCCAGGTTGTTGGCCGTAGCGATAAACAGCACTTTCGACAGGTCGTATTCCAGCTCCAGGTAGTTATCGTAAAAAGTGGTGTTCTGTTCAGGGTCCAGCACCTCCAGCAGGGCGGAAGACGGGTCACCTCGGTGGTCTTTGCCCACCTTGTCGATTTCATCGAGGATAAAAACGGGATTGGACGACTGCACTTTTTTCAGCGACTGGATGATGCGTCCGGGCATAGCGCCGATATAGGTTTTGCGGTGTCCGCGGATTTCACTTTCGTCATGCAGGCCTCCCAAAGACATGCGCACATATTTTCGGTCCAGCGCCCGTGCGATGCTCTTTCCCAAAGAGGTTTTTCCGACTCCCGGAGGGCCGATGAAACAGAGAATCGGCGATTTCATATCGCCTTTCAGTTTCAGTACCGCCAGGTATTCCAGAATCCTGTCTTTGATCTTATCGAGGCCGTAGTGGTCTTCGTCCAGGATTTTTTTACTTCTTTTTAAATCGAAGTTGTCTTTGGTGGTGTCATTCCACGGCAGTTCCACCATCAGGTCCAAATAGTTCAGAATGACGGAGTATTCCGCCGCTGCCGGGTTGATGCGCTGCAGTTTCCCGATTTCCTTGTCGAAGGATTTGGCAATCGCCGCGCTCCATTTTTTCTCTTTGGCTTTCTCTTTCAGACGGTTCACTTCCTCCTGATACATGTCGCCGCCGAGTTCTTCCTGGATGGCTCGCAGTTGCTGATTGAGAAAATAATCCCGCTGCTGCTTGTCGATATCCGTCCGTGTTTTGTGATGGATATTGGCTTTCAGCTCCTGCAGCTGCAGCTCCTTCGACAGAAATTTCAATACCTGCTGGATGCGCTCATTCGCGTCATTCGTTTCTAATATCTGTTGTTTCTGGTTTAATTCGATATCGAGGTTGGACGTAATGAAATTCGCGAGGAATTTGATGTTGTTGATATTGTTCAGGACAATCTTCGCTTCATTGGGAATGTTGGGCGACAGCTCGATGATCTTATTTGCCATGTCTTTCAGGTTGTCCATCATGGCCTTTTCCTGTTGTTTGTCTGTCATCGGAATATCCGTCAGGTAATCCACTTCCGCTTCGATGATGGGTTCGGATGCAATATTTTGTTGGACGATGAACCGTTTGACACCTTGCAGGATGACCGTGTTGCCGCCGTCGGGCATGGACAGCATCTTGATGATCTTGGCGGTGCAGCCGATAGTGTACAAATCACCCGGCTCGGGTTCTTCCACCTTGATATCGCGCTGCGCGATGACACCGATGTATTTGTTATCCTTATAGGCTTTTTTGACCGCTTTGATGGATTTTTCCCTTCCCACGGAAATGGGAATCACCACACCAGGGAATAATACATTGTTGCGCAACGGCAGTATCTGGAGTTTTTTGGGTAAATGATCGCTGTTGGTGTTATCATCTTCTTCTATGGACAACAAGGGCACCATTTCCACATCCTCTTCGATAATATTGGACAATTCAATTTTCTGGAACATACTTAAATATAGTTGAAATTCGACAAAATGACATGAAACCTTATTCCTGATAAGGAATTTTAATAAAGACAAGATGTATGCCGCAGTTTTTATACGGTGGATACATGAAATATTGTCATAATCTCAATTAGTTTTTTAAAACAAATTTTATTCTTACTTTTGCGACTCAGTTTTTGGAAACGTGTCCGAGTGGCTGAAGGAGCACGCTTGGAAAGCGTGTGTATGGGAAACTGTACCGTGAGTTCGAATCTCACCGTTTCCGCCAACAAAAGAGAGGTGCAAATCATTGCACCTCTCTTTTGTTCTCTTGTCTTTGTCGGTATTCTTCACCAATAAAGGCGGTAGGCA
This sequence comes from Sphingobacteriales bacterium, assembly GCA_016719635.1. Classification (NCBI taxonomy): domain Bacteria; kingdom Pseudomonadati; phylum Bacteroidota; class Sphingobacteriia; order Sphingobacteriales; species Sphingobacteriales bacterium. Next base: position 39,445 of record JADJYT010000004.1, read on the forward strand.
CCTCTTTTTAATCTTGTCGTATCTGTTATTATATTTTTCCTGTTAACACCCCTCTTGAAATCACGATGCGCTGCACTTCGGAAGTGCCTTCATAAATCTGCGTGATCTTGGCATCGCGCATCAGGCGTTCCACATGGTATTCTTTCACATAGCCGTAGCCGCCGTGTACCTGAACCGCTTCAGTGGTAACCTTCATGGCCACTTCGGAAGCAAATAATTTCGCCGTTGCTGATGCAATCGCATATTCCTGATGCTGGTCTTTCAGCCAGGCTGCTTTATATACTAAAAGGCGGGCAGCTTCTATTTCCGTTGCCATATCCGCCAGTTTGAACTGTATGGCCTGATGATTGGCGATTTCCGTTCCGAATGCTTTACGCGTTTTTGCATATTCAACGGCCAGTTCATACGCACCGGCGGCAATACCCAATGCCTGAGCGGCAATACCGATACGGCCGCCTTCGAGCGTTTTCATTGCAAATTTGAATCCAAATCCGTCTTCACCGATTCTGTTTTCTTTGGGTACTTTGACATCGTTGAACAGCAATGAATGTGTATCCGAAGCACGGATGCCTAATTTATCTTCCTTGGCCCCGATTTCAAAACCCGGCATGCCCTTCTCCACTATCAGCACATTGATACCGCGGTGCCCTTTTTCCGGATGCGTTTGTGCAATGACCAGGTAAGTATCGGCCTTACCACCGTTGGTAATCCAGTTTTTGGTGCCGTTTAATAGATAGTAATCGCCTTTATCCTCAGCCGTTGTTTTTTGAGAGGTTGCATCGCTTCCGGCTTCCGGTTCACTCAATGCGAAGGCACCCAGTTTTTCCCCTTTCGCTAATGGCACCAGATACTTTTGTTTTTGTTCTTCCGAACCGTATTCTTCCAGCCCCCAGCAAACCAACGAATTATTGACCGACATCGCTACCGAGCAGGATGCATCCAGTTTGGAGATTTCTTCCATCGCTATGCAATAGGATAATGCGTCCATACCGCCGCCGCCGTATTTCGGGTCCACCATCATGCCCATAAATCCCAGTTCACTCATCTGTTTCAGAAACTCGGTCGGATGTATCATATCACAGTCGCGTTCGATGACACCCGGTTTCAGCACTTTTTGGGTGAAGTTGCGTGCCATCTCACGTACTTGCAGGTGTTCTTCGGTCAGTTGGAAATCCATATTAGGAGGTTTATTTTGAGAATGCTAAAGTACGAATTTTAATTTTTATTCGATTCAATAATTTTAGTGGTCGAGTAGTCCCCCGGCAACGAGATAATAACCACTTCGGATTCCAAATGGCTGCCAGCAACCGTTTCTTTCTGGTAGTCGCCGCCTTTTACCAAAATATCAGGTTGTACTTGGTGAATGATAGATAACTGAGTTTCCTCTGAAAAGGGAAGGATGTAATCCACTTCTTTAATCTTGGTGAGTTTAGCCATCCGCTTTTCCAGCGGTTCCACAGGCCGGCTGTTGCCTTTCAGCTTTTTTACGGAATCATCGGTATTGACTGCCACGAACAGCATGTCGCCCCGTTTTCTAGCTTCGCGAAGCAGGTGCAGGTGCCCTTCGTGCAGTAAATCAAAGCAGCCGTTGGTAAAGACAATCTTCTTATTCTTTCTGTTAATGGAAGACAGAAAGAATGCAAGATCGGTTATGATTTTTTGTTCAGGCATACTTTGTCAGGTGTTGTTGCCTATGGATGAAAGATTAAACAGGTTCACTTTCTTTATTGTATACGGCAAGGAATATCAAGCTTAAGATTCCGCCTATTATAACGAAGAAAGTCTGAACACTCCAGGAGATCCAGCCGTAAGACAAACCGATAATGGAGGATATGCCGTAAGTGGCCAGCAGTTTTTGCATGGCAATCTGGAAAGCGCCGATTCCGCCTTGGGTAGCCACCATGGCAAAACCACCGAAGAACACGGCAGCCATAGAAGGTACAACCCCAAGATGGGCCGTTTCCTCCAGGCATTTGAATCCGAAGTAAGGCATGAGGATGTAGCAGATGAAGATGCCGAGCGTGTGGAACAGGAACTCCCATTTTCTGTCTAAATCCTTAATGGAGACAAGCCCCTGCCACAATCCTGTCAGTTTTTCTTTTACGACAGCAGCGATTTTCTCAAATCCGTGTTTTTTATTCAGGATAAACAAACCGATAATGACAATAATGGCAAAGGCACCAAAAACAAGGTATTTAACCGGACCGGATTCTTGTGAGGCAGCGGATTGGTTACCACCGAATAATTCTACGAAGAATTCATAAAAACGCTGGTATTCCAGTAAAAGCAATAAGCCGCCGATGATTAAGATGCATACCAGGTCCACCACCCGCTCGAGCACCATTGTTCCGATGGATTTTTCCACGGGCACCTTTTCATATTTGGCAAGGATGCTGCAACGAAGGATTTCACCTAATCTTGGAAATGCCAGATTGGCAAAAAACATAATCATCACCGCTGAAAAGGTATTCCAGTAGTTGGGTTCATAGCCTAAGGGTTTGAGTAATAATCTCCAGCGTTGTGCGCGGAAGAAATTACTGGACAATCCAAAAAATATCAATAATAAGAGCCACCAGTAATTTGCCTTATTAAATGCTTCTGCTATCATCCCTCTTTGTTCGGGAGTGACTCCGCGCAGAGACCAGTATACCAATCCGACCCCCAGCGCTAGGGAGAATGAAAATTTAATGATATTGCCAATATGTTTCTTCATGGGTGTTTTCCGCTTTTACAGATATTAAAAAGTCAAAGATGAAATCTTTGGAGAATCAATCGCATTAAAAATGACGGACGAAAATAGGATTAATTTTTTACTTGCAGGTTGTTTTCATCCACATAAACGGCAGCAGGTGTGAAGATTTTGGCTTCTTCCAGAGTCATCATGCCATAGGCAATGACGATTAATTTATCTCCTAACTGAACCTTACGGGCAGCAGGGCCATTTAAGCAGATTTGTCCGGAGCCGCGTTCCCCTTTGATGACATAGGTTTCAAATCGTTCGCCGTTGTTGATGTTCACCACCTGAACCTTTTCATTAGGTAAGATCCCGGAAGCATCCAGCAGATTTTCATCTACGGTGATGCTGCCCATGTAGTTAAGGTTGGCTTCTGTGACGACTACCCGATGTAGCTTGGCTCTGAAAACGTGTACAAACATATTGAATTGTTGGGTGCAAATTTATGGATATTTGTCCATATATAAATTACGGAAGGATTAAGAATAAGACGGTAGTGGCGTTACGGTAATGTAAAGTATTTAGTTAACTATCAGATTATCAATCAGCCGTATGTTTCCAACTTTGGCAGCTATCAATATCGTGGTGGGTATGTCTTCACTGAATGTTGTAACCGGTTCCAGTGTTTTTCCGTTTACTGCCGCTAAATATTCAATGTTGATTAATTCATCCTGAGACAGCCATGCGTGTTGTTCCCTCAGAAGTTGTTCCAATGGTGTTGTTTTACAATTCTTTTTGATGGTGAACAGCACTGCAGATAACTTAACTGCTGAAATCCGTTCTTCCGGAGACAGGCGCATATTGCGGCTGCTCATCGCCAGTCCATCCTTTTCGCGCATGGTTTCCACAATTTTCAGCAACACGGGAAGCCGGTAATGTTCTATGAGACGGGCAATGACCATGCATTGCTGATAGTCTTTTTGCCCCATCAGCAATACATCCGGCTGGACGATGTCCAACAGCCGTTTCACTACCTGCAGCACCCCCTGAAAGTGACCTGGGCGATGTTGGGCCTCTAAAGTAGTGCCGATAAAACCTAAATCCACGTCCGTTTGCAGGGTTGTACCTTGTGGGTATATTTCCTCGACAGATGGCATAAAAACGGCATCACAGCCGGCTGCCAGCAGCATCTCCAAGTCGTGGTCGATCCGGATAGGGTATTTTTCAAAGTCAGCCTTATCGTTGAATTGGGTCGGATTGACAAAGATACTGCATACCGTACAGTTTGTCTTTGATTTGGAAGCTTCAATCAGTGAAATGTGCCCTTCGTGCAAGGCGCCCATGGTCGGAACGAATCCGACCAGATTTTTGTCCAATCCATTGGTTTCCAATAGGTAATTTTGAAGATCATGAGCTATATGAAAAATCCGCACGCTTATTCTTTTTTTTGTAATTTTTTATAATATGTTCATCTTGTAGCAGAGATGGAGAAAACCGTTCCGAAAGGACTTAATCTCAAGTGTAAAGAATACTTAAAATCAGATTTTCTGTCGGTTTCTTAAACAATTATACCACTTTAAATGCGTACCTTTGCACACTAATTGACCATAATAATTTAAAATTAACGAACAAGCGGCGCATGGAAAAGAAAAAATTGTTGTACGTAACTCAGGAAATGGACCCCTATCTGGTGCTTTCCGAGGCTGGAAATATTGTAAAGAGATTAGCTCCCTATATTAATGATAACGGATTGGAAGTTAGAGTGTTGATGCCCAGATTTGGTCTTATCAACGAGCGTAGAAACCGTCTCCACGAAGTAGTGCGTCTTTCAGGAATTAACATTATCATCAATAATGATGATTATCCGTTGATTATCAAAGTGGCTTCCCTGCCGGGCGCCCGAATTCAGGTGTATTTTTTAGACAATGAAGAGTTTTTCAAAAGAAAAACCGTTTTCAACGACGAGAGCGAAAAATTCTATGATGATAATGCGGAGAGAATGGTATTCTTCTGCAAAGCCACTTTAGAAACCGTTAAAAAGTTCGGCTGGCATCCGCACATCATTCACTGTCATGGCTGGATGACGAGTCTGATTCCGCTGTACATGAGAACACAGTTTGCAAAAGATCCTGTTTTTTCCAATACGAAGATGGTGTACAGCGTTTATGAGAAATCTTTTACGAGTAAGCTGAATAAGAATTTCCTGAAAACATCCCTGATTGGAGATGACATCAAGGAAAAAGATTTGTCCGTGTTCAAGGATTTGACCAGTGAGGCATTGACACTGGGTGGCGTTCAGTATGCCGATGCAGTTGTGCAGGGTTCTGAAAAGATCAAAGACCTGGCGGTATATAAAAAAGCAGCGGGTAAGAAACCTTTCCTTGAACATCAGGATCAGGATAATCTGCTCCAGAAGTATGCAGAGTTTTATCAGAAATTATTATAATCATTCCGTTTCAACAACCATACAGTACAAACAATGAGGAAAATCCATTTACTTTTTTTAGTTGCTCTGCTAACCTTTATATCTGCCTGTAAAAAAGATTCCACCATCGGGGCAGATTTGTTGCCCCCTGAAGATTTGTTGAATGTCCGGTTTACAGATACGTTCTCTTTAAATGCAAAGACGGTATCGGATACGTTCATGAGAACGGATAAGCTGGCTAAAAATTATTTAGGTGTCATCAATGATTCTAAATTCGGCTTCCAGCGTGCGGGCATTGTTATGGAGCTGGATAAGCCTGCCAGTGTATTTGATGATACATTGGGACCCTTTACACTGGATTCAGTGGTTTTGCTTTTAAAATATACCACTGTGTATGGTGATACAACAGTACCTCAGAGTTTTAATGTAAGTACCATATCGAATAAGATAAATGAAACACAGACTTATTATTCCAATACGACTGCCTTTCCGGCAACGAATCTGATTGGTGCTGTCAGCGACTATTATTTCAGTCCAACCAACCGTGTGGTAACGTCTACGTCTGACACAGCAGGTGTCAGCGGTATCCTGAGGATTAAACTTAATTCTTATCTGGGTTTTGCCGTATTGAATCTTGGCCAGAAAACATTACGTGACTCCGCACTATTTAAAAATTCATTTCCCGGGATAATAGTAGAAAATGCTTCCACCTCAGGCAAAGCAATGGCGGAAATTGATTGCGGCAGTATTTACTCCGGAATCGTTATCTACTATAAGGATAAATACAGCAACAAGAGGGAAATGAGACTTTTTTCCAACTTGTTAAAAATTTCTGCAGGTTCCTTATCCAGCAGACAGAACGGCATTAATATCTTTTCCAATACATTCTCTTCCGCCGTTCAGAATGTCATCAGTTCAGGATTGCCGTCTGACTCAGTCAACTATATATTGTCACAATCAGGTACCACCCTGAAGATATCACTGCCTACCATCGGTAATTTAGACAAGGTTGCGGTAAACAGGGCAAGGTTATTGGTAACACAGGTAGAGCAAAACGCTCAAATAGAATTTCAACCGCCTACTTTTATGTTTCTGCTCAAAAGAAACGCTGACGGCTTATTGGATGTTCTGCCGACAGGTGACGGGGTAGGTTTAATCGACTCAACCGGCGTGGATGATTTGGGGAATAAAATCTCCAGATATTCATTTGACATTACAAAATATATTCAGAAAATTTCAAAAGGGGATGAACCTAACACGGATTTGTATGTCGGCTCTTATCGTTCTGCAGGAACAGACGTTACGGTCAATGCCCTGAATACGATTACCAACGGGAATACAGTTAATTTCGGATTTTCACCATCCCGGATCATTGTCGCAGGTCCTAATTATTCAGATTTGAGGTATAAGATGAAATTAAATCTGATTTATACCTTGATTAAATAAATTTATTTTCTTACTTTTTCATTCTAAATTGGTACGTCATTTGCATGATTTTACACTAATTAAACAAATATGTGCGGTATTGTAGGATATATAGGTAAGAAGCAAGCCTTTCCCATCATTATTAACGGACTGAAACGACTGGAATACAGAGGGTATGACAGTGCCGGTATTGCTTTGCTGAGCAGCAGCAATCAGTTAAACATTTACAAAAAGAAGGGAAAAGTGAAAGCACTGGAAGATGTGGCAGCCGGCAATGACGTTTCCGGTACCATTGGTATCGGGCATACGAGATGGGCCACACACGGCGAAGCGAATGATATCAATGCACATCCTCATTTCAATTCCAATGAAAAACTGGCTGTGATACACAACGGCATCATTGAAAATTATTATTCGTTAAAAACAGAGTTACAATCGCGCGGCTATACCTTTCGTTCGGAAACGGATACGGAGGTGCTGGTGCATCTGATTGATGACATCCAGAAGAATGCTGAAGTGGATTTGGTAGAAGCCGTTCGGCTGGCACTCAATGAGGTGATTGGGGCGTATGCCATTGTCGTGATTTCTAAAGACAACCCGGATAAATTAATTTCAGCAAAATTGAGCAGTCCGTTGGTAGTCGGTTTTGGCGACAATGAATTGTTTGTGGCTTCAGATGGTTCGCCGCTCATTGAGCATACCAAAAAAGTATCATATCTGGAAGACGGACAGATGGCGGTCCTGTATGAGAACGGTACCATCGATGTGAAATCCATCAAAGATAATACAACCCATGTTCCTTATATTGATGAACTGCAACTGAAACTGGAGCAGATAGAAAAAGGCGGATTTGATCATTTTATGATGAAAGAAATCCATGAACAGCCTATCGCCATTAAAAACAGTATCCGCGGCCGCATCGACAGCCAACAGTTTTGGGTCAACCTCGGAGGTGTGCGGGAGCATGAGCTGCGATTCAAGAATGCGCAGAAGATTACGATAGTAGCCTGTGGCACCTCCTGGCATTCCGCACTAATCGGCGAGTACCTGATTGAAGACCTCGCCCGTATCAATGTGGAGGTGGAATATGCATCAGAGTTCAGATACAGAAATCCTATCATCACGGAAAACGATGTGGTCATCGCCATTTCACAATCGGGAGAAACAGCCGATACAAAGGCGGCCCTAGAGTTGGCAAAATCGAAAGGAGCTTTAACCTATGGAATCTGCAATGTGGTAGGTTCCAATATTTCCAGAACGACCGATGCCGGTTCGTATACACATGCAGGTCCTGAAATCGGAGTGGCTTCTACCAAGGCATTTACCACGCAGGTAAGCATTCTGATATTGATGGCATTGCAGCTTGCAGAAATTAAAGGCACGTTATCTCAATCCAAATTCCATGAATATATTACAGAGCTGGAAACGCTGCCGGTGAAAATTGAGAAAATTTTAAAGGCGGATTCGTATATACAGGAAATCGCGGAGACCTTTCAGGATGCCACCAATTTCCTGTATCTGGGCAGAGGCTACAATTTTCCGGTAGCGCTGGAAGGAGCATTGAAACTGAAAGAGATTTCCTATATCCATGCGGAAGGATATCCCGCCGCTGAAATGAAACACGGCCCGATTGCATTAATCGATGAGAATATGCCGGTGGTTGTGCTTGCGCCATATACGCAACATTACGAAAAAGTATTATCCAATATAGAAGAGGTCAAAACCCGTAAAGGACAGTTGATTGCCATTGTTACGGAAGGAGATGCAGAAATCAGCAAACTGGCTGAATATGTTATACAAATTCCGGGAACAGTCGAAGCATTCACCCCGATTTTATCTGTCATACCACTGCAGTTACTGGCGTATCATATCGCCGTACTAAGAGGATGTGATGTGGACCAGCCCCGTAACTTAGCTAAATCCGTAACAGTAGAATAATGAGGAATTTTTATTTAGTTGCCTTCCTGACAGCCTTCGCTTTCCTGACATTCGCACAGCCTGTCCCATACAATGTCAACAAGAAGAAATTTCCATTAGGAGAGGATTATCAAAAATTGTTGCCCCTTAAAATAGGTACATGGAAACGCTTTTCCTTCCATGATTTTCTGCCCGGCCAGGAGCGCGGCAGTGTCTATTATCAGCTGGAAAAAAAAGAAATATTTGTTCAGTTTGGAAAGGCGCTCAATCAGGCTAATATGGCCATAGAATGGTCAAAACTTTGCGAAGACGCGATGGATGGGAGGCAGTATAAAGTGCTGCAGCAAAACAATACCAATGTCAATACAAAGTTTCTGCTGATGGAAGGCAAATCCGGATATTATTACGCATGGACGAGAAACCTCTATTATTTCAGCATCCGCACCAAAGTAAAAGCAGACGCGGATGATTTCATGAAAAGTTTTCCATGGTAGTTATTTGAATCGGTATGCTTTATGGTATTTCTTGAATCAGTTATCTGATTTCCCAATCAAAATAAAATCCTTATCTTAGAAAAAACTTTTTCCTAATGACCAATTCTTCTGTTTTTCTTGGCGATAAATTCTACAACCGCGAGCATTTGAATTTTATCCTTTTTGATGTCCTTAATGCAGACGGCATTACGCAGTACGATTACTTTTCCGACCATGATAAGGATGCCTTACAAATGTATATCGATGCTACCGAACAGTTTGCCAAAGAGTACCTGTTTCCGCATCTGGTAGAGATGGACCGGAAACAACCGGAGCTCATCGACGGCAGGATTCGCGTGCATCCCGTCCATCGGGAGATTATGCTGAAGAGCGGAGAAAACGGCTGGATCAGTATCCTTGCATCGAAAGAAGCAGGCGGACTGCAAATGCCTGCCGTGTTCTCAACAGCGGCCAGCTTTATTCTGGGTGCAGCCAATTATTCCGGTTGTGTTTTTGTCGGACTGACGATGGGCGCGGCGCATCTTATCGAAACATTTGCCGATAAAAAATACCATAGGGTGTATTTGCCAAAGATGTTTGCCGGTGAATGGCAGGGCACCATGGCGCTCACAGAACCGGGTGCAGGCAGTTCACTGAGTGATGTGGTGACTACAGCGGAAAAACAAGAGGATGGCACTTATAAGATTCTCGGCCAGAAGATATTCATTTCCTGCGGCGACAGTGATGCCGTGGATAATGTTGTGCACTTGCTGCTGGCGCGTGTGAAAGGTGCACCCGCAGGTACCAAAGGTATTTCCATGTTCATCGTGCCGAGGGAAAGGATTCAGGAAAACGGAAGTTTGGAATGGAATGATGTCACCAGTATCGGCGTATATCACAAAATGGGTTATAAGGGTGCACCGATTGCTCATTTAAGTTTTGGAGAAAATAACGATTGCAGAGGATGGCTGGTCGGTGAGGAAAATAAGGGTTTGTCTTACATGTTTCAGATGATGAACGAAGCGAGGATTTCAGTAGGATTGCACGCCACGTCTATTTCATCCGCAGCGTATTATGCGAGCCTGAAATATGCCAATGAACGTTTGCAGGGAAGGAATATCGCGGAGAAAAATCCGGAGTTGCCTCAAACGCCGATTATCAACCATGCAGATGTGAAACGCATGTTGCTGTTTCAGAAAACATTTATCGATGGCGCCTTGTGCCTGGAATTGCAGTGCAGTTATTTCTCCGATCTGGCGCGTGTCACGGAAGGGGATGGGCAGGAAAAATACCATCTGTTGCTGGAGTTGCTGACGCCGGTGGCAAAATCCTATCCGGCGGAGATGAGTAATTTCTCCACATCCGCAGCGATACAGATTTTTGGCGGGTATGGATTTACGAAAGATTTTATTGCGGAACAATATTATCGCGAAACCAGAATACATACCATCCACGAAGGCACGACCGCCATTCATGGGTTGGATTTGTTGGGAAGAAAGGTGATGATGAAAAACGGCAAAGCCGTAATGTACCTGATGCAGGAAGTGATGGGCGATATTACGAAAGCTAAACAACACGACAATACGAAAACACATGCCGTCACCCTGGAGAAGAAATTAGGTCAGTTGCAGGAGTTGTCCATGCACCTGATGGGCGTAGCGCAGAAAGAAGGTGTGGAGGCGTATTTAAGCGATGCCACGTTGTATCTGGAACTGTTCGGCACGCTGGTGCTGGGCTGGCAGTGGATTAAGATGGCTAACACCTGCAATGAAAGTTCAAGACTGGATGCTGATTTTAAAGACAGCAAATTCTTATGCTGCCATTATTTCTTCGAATATGAATTGCCGAAAGCAGAAGGTTTATTTACCCGACTGGAAAGTACGAACAGGGTAACGGTAGGCATTGACAGCAAATTGATTGATTAATGTTAACCGCGAAGGCCTAAGCGCACTAAGTGTTCTCTGTGTCTTTGAGGTTTTATAAATATAAAACATGACCACACTACAGCAACTATCACTTTATGCAATGGCGTTTTTGTATGCCGGTGCCGGTATCAATCATTTCATCAATCCGAAATTTTATTTAGGCATCATGCCTAAATTTTTCCCGATGCCGAACCTGTTAAATCAGTTGAGCGGTGTTGCAGAGATTATACTGGCTATCGGTTTGCTGGTTGCATCTACCCGGCAAATTTCGGCGTACCTGATTATTGCTATGCTGATTTCTTTCTTTGCTATACACATTTCCCATTTGTTCCAGCCACCTAAACTGGCGATAGGGAAAGAATGGTTCTTGTATGTAAGACTTGCCCTGCAGTTTGTGCTGATTTACTGGGCATGGGCGGTGAGTAAGTATTAATTAAGCAGCATGTCATTTCGAACGGAATGCAATGAAGAGAGAAATCTTCTTGGATTTAACAAGATCTCTCACTGTGTTCGAGATGACAGGTCAGAGTAACGGCTTTCTCAAAATATAATCATTCAGCCAGAACGGGCCGTAGGCGATGTCCGTTTTTTCAAATAATTCAAAACTCATTTTTTTGTAGAAATACATCGCAGGGTTTTTTCGGTTGACATTCAGTTCAAGATGCGTGCAGTTATTCCTGATGCCGATTTTAACAACTTCCTCGATGAGTTTTTTCCCGATGCCGGTTTTCTGTTTATCCGGCAATACATACAATTTTGGAATGTATAGGATTTTATCTTCACGGATTTCATAAGCAATGAATCCGAGTATCTTTTCATTTTCCAGACACATAAGAAATGTTATGCCGTTCTGCATTTGTTCCTTCAGAGCTTCCTCACTGTACATTCGTTCGTACATGTACTCAATCTGTTCCTGCGAAATAATCGGTGCATAGGTTTGTTTCCATGTCGCATCCGCCACGTCAATGATTTTAGGAATATCAGGAATAAATGCAATTCTGATTTTCAGGCTCATGCGGCAAAAATACGATTAAAAATCGTTTCGCATTTAGTTTGACTTTTGCTGCCTAAATCTTTAACTTTACTCCAACTCTGGGGGTGTTCCGTAATCCGGAACTGAGAAATACCCTTTGAACCTGATACAGTTCATGCTGTCGTAGGGAAGGAGTGCATTTCTCACTATTTTCCCCCTGGTAAAATTTATGATAGATTTAATGGATGCTGATTCATCCGGAATATAATTTTTATGGAAATAACAGTCAATAACCAACCCTATCAATTCGAAGCATCCACTACGGTAATGGATGTGCTGGAAAAGTTAGGGTTAGAGGGCAAAACCGGGATAGCTGTTGCCGTCAACGAACAAATCATTTCACACGGCGAATGGCAAAACACCATTTTAAACAATGAAGATAAAATCATCCTCATCGGTGCCGTTGCCGGTGGATAAAATTCTAATTACTATTTACAAATATCTAATTACGATAAATAATGAAACAAGATAAAATACCAACACAGCAAGTGATCTCTACGACGCCTTTTCCGAATTCCAAAAAGGTATACGTGAAAGGAACGCTGAACGATATAGAAGTGGCCATGCGCGAAATTTCCCTGTCGGATACCAAACTGAACGGAAAAACATTGCATAAAAATCCACCGGTAACCGTATATGACACATCCGGCCCGTACACCGATGCCAGCATAGAAATAGATGTAAAAAAAGGTCTGCCGCGTTTGCGCGAGAAATGGATACTGGAACGAGGGGACATCGAACGCCTGTTTGAGTTTTCATCTGAATACGGCACTCAACGAATGGCGGATGAGAGTCTGGATGCCTTGCGCTTTGAACACATCAAGATGCCGCTCCGCGCTAAGGAAGGCAGAAATGTGACGCAACTGCATTATGCGAGAATGGGCATCATCACCCCGGAGATGGAATACATCGCCATCCGCGAAAATCAACGCATTGAAGAATATAATGCGTCGCTGAACGGACAGGCGGGTATGTTGTGTCAGCAGCATGCTGGAGAGAGCTTCGGAGCGAATACACCGAAATCATTCATCACACCAGAATTTGTAAGAAAGGAAGTGGCGGAAGGCCGTGCCATCATTCCGTGCAACATCAACCATCCCGAAACGGAACCGATGATTATCGGCAGAAATTTCCTCGTGAAAATAAATGCGAACATCGGCAACTCTGCCGTGACGTCGAGCATAGAGGAGGAAGTGGAGAAAGCCGTTTGGGCGAGCCGTTGGGGTGCAGATACGATTATGGATTTATCGACCGGAAAAAACATACACGAAACCCGCGAATGGATTATCCGCAATTCGCCCGTGCCGATTGGAACGGTGCCGATTTATCAGGCACTGGAAAAAGTGAACGGCAAAGCGGAAGATCTGACCTGGGAAATTTTCAGGGATACGCTGATAGAGCAGGCAGAGCAAGGCGTGGATTATTTCACCATACATGCCGGCGTGTTGCTGCGCTATGTTCCGCTCACGGCAAAGCGTGTCACCGGCATCGTGTCGCGCGGCGGCAGCATCATGGCGAAATGGTGTCTGGCGCATCACCGGGAAAGTTTTTTATATACGCACTTTGAAGAGATTTGCGAAATCATGAAACGCTACGATGTGGCCTTTTCATTGGGCGATGGCCTGCGGCCGGGTTCCATTGCGGATGCCAATGATGCGGCGCAGTTTGCTGAACTGGAGACGCTGGGTGAGCTGACAAAAATTGCATGGAAACACGATGTGCAGGTGATGATAGAAGGACCGGGACACGTGCCGATGCACCTGATTAAAGAAAACATGGACAAGCAACTGAAGGAATGCCACGAAGCGCCGTTCTATACGCTGGGTCCGCTGACAACGGATATTGCACCCGGCTACGACCATATCACGTCTGCAATCGGTGCGGCGATGATAGGCTGGTACGGTTGTGCGATGCTTTGTTATGTAACACCGAAAGAACATTTGGGTTTGCCGAATAAAGAAGATGTGCGTGTGGGTGTGATCACGTATAAACTGGCGGCGCATGCGGCAGATTTGGCGAAAGGACATCCCGGTGCGCAGTACAGGGATAATGCGCTGAGTAAAGCGCGTTTTGAGTTCCGCTGGCAGGATCAGTTTAACCTGAGTTTGGATCCGGAGAAAGCGCTGGAATTCCATGATGAAACCTTACCGGCCGATGGCGCGAAGATTGCGCATTTCTGTTCCATGTGCGGACCGCATTTCTGCAGTATGAAAATCTCGCAGGAAGTGAGGGATTACGCCGCCAATGAAGAAGCGGAAAAAGGCATGCAGGATAAAGCAAAAGAGTTTTTAGAAAAAGGAAGTGAGATTTATCTGTAGCAGGTTAAACACACCCCTTAATCCCCTCTCAAGAGGGGAGGTCTGGACAGTGCTGTTTTATAGGTAAGTGCAATTGTCAATCTGGAATGTAAATTCACTTTCCATAGAGATTTGCATACACGCTCTCTCCTCCTCGGAGAGGATTAAGGGGTGGGTGGTTTTGTTAAAAATGCATTTAAGTACAAAGTAAATAGTATCGTATATTTATAGTATGGCTGAAAATAAAAGAGTTACTTATTTAATTGGAGCGGGAGCTAGTGCAAATGCATTACCTGTGGTAAATAATATGAACGACAGAATAGAGTTATTTATAAACAGAATCGGCTCAAAAGACAAAGATAATAGAGATAGGTATATTTTCAAAAGTAATACAGTTGAAAACCCACTCGCCTTATTTAAAGAGATAAAAGATCACTATACAATAGATACTTTAGCTAAGAAATATTTTCTTAAATATAGTTCAGAAGAGAATACTGCTTATCTGAAGAATTTTCTAGCATCATATTTTTATTTTGAACAAGTTGATAATCAAAAAGATAGCATATTAAGATTCCTGATGGCTGAGGCTATAAAGAATAAGCCAGATGATTCAGATAAGATTAAAGATTTGTATCTAATGGTTAATAAAAATTTAGATTATAGATATGATTCCTTCTATGCATATTATTTGCAAAAATTGAGTGGAATTAATCATCTTGTATTGCCAAATGAGATAAACATAATATCATGGAATTATGACTCTCAATTTGAAATTGCCTATGGAAGATATTGTTCGAATAATGAAACTTTAACTGATATCCAGAAAAAATTGCAAGTTTATCCCAATCAGCAAGGGGCTAATATTGATGAGAAGAATTCATGTATAATTAAGTTGAATGGTAGTGCTACATTTAGATCTGACATCGGTTTAAACAAGGATGATACAGACCTGTTGAATACTAAGCCTATAACTTCCTTTTTATCGAACTTGTCATTGATTGTGAATAATAAAGAGGAGATAAACAGAACTAATATAAAATTTGCATGGGAGAACGATACAGAGTCAATTAAAGCAAGAGAAATAGCATCAAAGATACTTGCACGCTCGGACGTTGTTGTTGTAGTAGGATATTCATTTCCAAGCTTCAATAGAAATGTAGACAGACAAATATTCCAGATATTCAATGAAAATTATAATAAACAGTTATACAGCAATGCCAAAAGGAAAATTTATATCCAAGATACAGAAAATAATGCCCCTAAAATTAAAGATCGATTAAAAGCAGTAGGCAGTAATCTATTTGATGTAGCAGAAATCTATGATGATGTTGATCAATTTTTTATTCCGCCAGAATTATAATTTTAATAAATGAAAACCATTATCTACACACCTGAGCAGGAAGTCGAAAACGAAATTGGCATCATCACGCAGTTGCTGGATGCCGGTGCGGATTATCTGTATATCCGTAAGCCGGAACTGGATGATTTTTCACTCGTGGATTATGTAGAAAAGATTCCGGAGCAGTACTGGAAAAAATGTATCTCTACTTCATTGATCATTGCCAAGGAATTTGACCTGGGCGGGTATCATTTTACCAGAGATATCGTACAGCGAAATGCCTTGTACAATCATAAGGTATTGGATTGGCTGCATGAAAATGATAAGATAAGTTCCGTTTCAGCTCATTCCACAGATGAACTGAAAGACTATGCCGGGAAGTTCAGACATGTGATGGTGTCGCCTTTATTTAAAAGCATTTCCAAGGAGAATCATCAGCATGATTGGGATTACGAGAATTTACAATTGCATTTAAGAGATTGCCACGCTTCGCTAGCAATGACGGCATGCTTCGCTGTAGGCGGCATTGATTTATCGAAGATAGAGAGGGTAAAAAACCTTAATTTTGATGGTATCGGATTGTTAGGTACGATTTGGAAAGAACCCGACAATGCGATGAGTAATTTTAACAAGATTCTTCACTTTATTCAGAACGACTGCAAGGAATGACTAAACCAAGACCATCTGTATTGAGTATTGCAGGTTATGACCCGAGCGGAGGCGCCGGCGTATTGGCTGATGTGAAAACGTTTGAGCAAATCGGAGCATATGGTTTTGCCGTCACCACCTGCATCACCTACCAGAACGACCATACGTTTGAGGGAGTTCATTGGTTGTCTGTCAAAAAAATTAAGAAGCAAATCTATCCTATTTTACAGCGTTATAAGATCAAGTATGTCAAAATTGGCTTGATGGAGAACCTTATTGTGCTGAATGAAATCATTGAATTGCTGGTGGCATACCATCCGGGCATAGTGATTATCTGGGATCCTATTTTGCGTGCCAGCGCCGGCTTTGATTTTCATAAAAAACTATCCCGAAAGAGATTGCAGTACATCTTTGAGAAGATAACACTGATTACTCCAAACTGGAAGGAAATCCAGGCATTATCCGGTGAAAAAGACGAAGTGAAAGGTGCGGAGAACATCGCTGCCTGTTGCGATGTCTATCTTAAAGGCGGACATAATATTGAAACACCTGCTACCGATATGCTCTGGATAGGAAAACGTCTGGATATCCTGCATCCCGCCGGGATTTCTGAATGGAGTAAACATGGTACAGGCTGCGCGCTGTCTGCTGCTGTCACGGCTTATCTGTCTTTGGGAAACGGAATGCACTCTTCCTGTGTGATGGCAAAGGACTATACCTACCAGTTTATCATGAGTAATCCCTCCAATTTAGGTTATCATTCATCATAAACATCATTGCGGGTGAAACGAAGCAGTATGTTTAATGAATATAGAGTGGTTCAAGACGTTCACCAAGACGTAAAAAATTAAGAATGCAGATTTCAAGATTTCATTATCTCACTCAGGACTTACCGGATATCTCTCACCCGGAATTGACGGAAATTGCCTGTAAAAACGGCATACGATGGGTGCAGCTTCGTGTAAAAGACAAGCCAGTTGACGAATGGCTGCAAATAGCCCGTGAGGTTAAGCAGATTTGTGATTATTTTGGCACGACTTTAATTATAAACGATAATGGCGAAATTGCGAAAGCCATTGGTGCCCACGGTGCGCACTTAGGTAAAAGCGATATGTCTGTTCCGGAAGCCAGATTGATACTCGGTCATGATAAGGTTATAGGCGGTACTGCCAATTCGATGGAGGATGTGTTGCGGCTGGTTCAGCAGGGTGCAGACTATATCGGTTTGGGTCCGTATAAGTTTACCCATACCAAAAAGAATCTGTCACCCGTTTTAGGAATGGAAGGTTATGCCGCTGTTTTGAAATCGTTGCCTCATGATGTTACCATCCCCATCATTGCCATCGGCGGCATTCAGTTGGAAGATGTGACACCGCTGTTCCATACAGGAATATATGGTGTTGCCGTCTCTTCTGCCATCAACCTGTCGGATGACAAAGACAAAACAATTACAACCTTTCTGCATCTTCTTTAACCAGCAGATAGGTTTCGCAGTCATTGAACTGTTCCTTCCTGAAATGATATTGCCCGTAATTTTTTATGAAATCTGTCCAGGTGGAATCCGATAAGATATGCGGATCCCGGAAGGTGGAAGGCGTGAGGATGACGATGTCTATTTGGGCAGAATCCATATAATGACGGAAAGGGATTCTTTTTTTCTTATCGAAGATGGTATTGATTTCATGGAAATTCAGCGGCAGCATACCTCTCACAAATGGCATGTTGGTAAACAAGGTGTGCGGCTTATCCGCATATTTTTTTTCAAGGTGTTTCACTAATTCTTTGTTGCACAGTAGGGGGGTATCGTTGTTTACTTTTAAAAACGAGTAGTTTTTGATATTGGGCGTGGAAAGAAATAACAAGAGGCCGAATGATGCAACTATAATTGGCCTGAATGAAAACTGCTCCAAGACAGGCTGAAGCAGGCAGGTCAATACGAGCAGGAAAAATGGCATTTGCAGATAGACATAATGTTCTCTTGGAAATACCACCACACAGGATAATATCGTCGGGGCAATGAACAACAACAGAATGAAGAGATAAAATTTAAGTTTGGCTGCCTGCTGTAAAAATCCGGAACGGCTCTTTTTCCTGAAAATCAGATACGATATGAATACGGTCAGCAACAGCAAGATGCCTGACTGGATTTTCCTGCCCTGAAAAAGATGTACCGGGAAGATATAGGTGTAGCTGTTCAGCAAGGTGCTGAGGAAATAATTTTTGATATTAAAGAGTGTGTTGCTCAGTACTATCAGAGGTTGTGTTTTGATGACACACCACATGGAGTTGCAGTCGCCGAATTGTTGTTTGCATATTTCCTCCCAGTAGAGCCAGGAATCTATGTTGGCGTGCGTCCTTACTTTGTAGTTGAAGGCATAATGCTGATAAAATGCGGCAACGCCTCTGTTGTAACCGAAGAAATCATTGGACGGAAAACGGAAGATGTAATGGAGTGCTGCAAACAGAATGAAGAAGGAAAGAAAGCGGAGGTAATCCTTAGAGGAGAAGTTGTTTCTGTTGTAGAGGAAAGAGATAAACGCGGCTATGATGGTCAGCAGAAAAGAGATGTAGAACTCCGGACGAGCATAAGATGCGATTAAACAAAATAAGGAAAACACCAGAAATTTATAGGTAAGTTGCCGGATGTAAGTAATGATAATCAGGAAAAATAAGAGCAGTGCGATACAAAAATGAGAGATTCTCGGCCACACGGCAATATTTAAATCGCTTATCAGGATGCTGAATGATACCATCAATGCCAGCATCGGAGCGACAGAGATACGGAGCAGGAAAATGTACAGGAGTACCCCAATCAAAACAGAGGTCAGCGCATAATTCAGATAATACAGTTGTATCGTGTCGGTAGTAATCCAGGATAAGCATTTATACCAGATGCAGTACATGGGTCCCCAGTCCTTATTGAACTTGCCGAACATATCCAGCCCGAAGCGCATATAGGCGCTTTCATCCGCAAACTGAATATCCATCACACCCTGCAGTCCGTTGTATACTTTCCACCCGCACAGCAGCAACAATATAATACCAAATACGTAGGTCCGGATATTCTTATTGGATGTAACTTTGTCGTCGGGTTGAAAAAAATCAGCAAAAGATGTGGGTATAATTTTCAGCATACGGTTATTCTTTTATCAATAAATAGCTCTCGCAAATATCGCTATACTTTACCGTTCTAAAGCTATACTTTTCCGGGTGTGCTATCAGATCATTCCACGTGGAGTCGGCTTTCAGGATAGGATTCTCGAGGATATTGCTGCTGACAAGTATAATGTTGATGTGCTTCTTTTCTAAAACAGACGAAAATGCCATGCCGTTCTTTAGTTCGAACTCTGTGCTGAATTCCGAATAATTTTCAGGCAGGATATAGGTAATATTGAGGTAGTTGGTAAATACCACATATTGCTCCTCCTTTTTCGATTCCAGGTAACGGATGAGTTTCTGCTCACATAAATTATCCATATCTTTTCCGAACTGCATGTAACTGTAGGCTGAGGACCTGGGTGACAGCAGCAACAGCAGCAACCCAATGCCGCCGGATTGCCAGTACTTAATTCGCATTCCGTGAAAAATGCTTTGAAGCATCATCGCGAGTATAAATACCAATATCAGACTATGCAGCAACAGGTAGTGCGGGCGAGGAAAGATGATAGTGCTCATGCCGATACTTGGCAGCCCAAATACAAACAAAAAGAACAGTAGCAGTTTATGTTCATTCAGCAAGTGGATGAAATGGTTACGTTTCTCTTTATGGAGAGAAATAATTCCGATGACCGAAAGCAGCAGTGCCGCAGCAATCAGCAATGCCTTCCTGCCGGTAAAGATACCCGTAGGAAAAATAAATGACAGGATGGTGGTCAACAGGAGCAGCAGGTAGTGCTTGATATTGAAGAACAGATTGGTCGCAAATTCATCCGGATGCTTTCTTAATACATCTGCAATAGTTGTGCAGTCTGGAAACTTGTCTTTGCAGAATTCTATCCATTCTGTGACAGCATCAAAGTGTACGCCCGTCCTGTATTTGTAGTTCATGGTATAATGCTGGCAGAAAGCGCTGTATAGCCTGTTTAATCCGCCTTTGTAGGTGGGGGAGGGAAATCCGAAAATGATCTGAAAAAATAAAACGGCAGCAATTAACAGAAGGAGGTAAGGAAGGAATTGTTTCAGTTTTTCTCTTTCCTGAAACATAAAAAACAGACTCACGGACAAAACTATCAAAAATGCTATGAACAAATCCGGTCTGGCGTAAGAGCTGATGTAAAGCAGTATGGAGAAGGTGATGCCTTTCTTCGCATTCGATCTTAGTTTGCTGATGAAGAGTATACAGGATAAAACAAGTATCAGCACAAAGTGCGAGATACGCGGCCAGGAGTTGATGTTCAAACTGGATACGAAAAAGCAGAAACTGAGATAGAATGCTGTCAGGTAGTGTATCCGCATAGAGGCCAGGGCAAGAAAGAGCAAAACGGCAACAGCTATACCACCCATAATGTAGTTGGCATAATACAACTGAATGGTATCCGAAAAGAAAAATGAAAGGAATTTATACCAGATATTATATGCAGGCCCCCAGTCATTGCGGATGATGTGAAATAAATCCAATCCGTTTCGCATATATTCCGCTTCATCGCCAAACAAGATGTCCATGTGCTGAGGAAGGCCTATGCTCCATTTGATACCGATGGCAAGGAGCAGCAGGGCGCCCAGTATTTGCGGCACCTTTCCTGAAAATGCAGTATGCGGAAATGTTTCTTTCACTCTTGATTTTTGATTAACAGATAGCTTTCACAGGAATCACAATAAATGGTTTTTGAAAAACCCTGTGCCTCAGGATTTTTTACGAAGTTGAGCCAGGTGCTGTCGCCGTTGAGCAGTTTTTCCTGCAGCAGAATAGGCCTGATGACGATATAATCTACTTTCTTTTCTTTTACAATCCCGTCAAACCGCATGCCTGGTTTGTATTCATATTCCGTATTGAAGTCGCTGAAATTCTCCGGCAACAGCATGCTCAGACTTAGGTGATTGGAGAATACGGTATGCGGTTTCCGGTCGTTATGCTGTGCAATATATTCCACCAGTTTTCGGTTGCATTGATTCTTGCTGTCGCTGTCGGTCTGATAGTAGGAGTATTTTTTCGCATCGGGTGATTTCATCAGCAAAAGCGAGCAAAGCAGGATAGCCGTTAAGGGATGTATTCGCCTGATGAGCGATATGGAATTCAACAGAAGGGCCAGGATATAGATAATCAGCAGGCTGTGCATCAGCAAATAGTGCTGTCTGGGAAAAATCAGGATGGAGGCACCCATGCTCGGCAATCCGAATAAAAATAAGATGAACAGTAAAAGTTTATGTTGGCGTGCCTGCTCCAAAAAACGCTGGCGTGATGATGGGTGAAAAGATACCAGCAATACAACAGCCAGCAAGGATAACAGCACTGCGAATTGAATGATCTTTTTACCGGTGATAACAGTAGGGAAAAGTATATTGATGATAAACTGCAGCAATGTCAGCAGGTATTTTTGCAGATTAAGGATTGAATGGTGCAGTACCGCTTCCGGATGTGTTTTCAATATACATCCGAAGTTCGTACAATCGCCAAAGGTTTTATGCGCAAAATCGATCCATTCCGAGATGGGATTGAAAGCCGCCTTGTGTTCTATCACATAATTGATGGCGTAATGCTGTGAAAACGCTATGTAGGTCCTGTCGATTCCTTTGTAGGAATTGGCGGGCAGTTGATAAATGAAAAAGTTGATAAGAATGATGAGGGCAACCACAATTAAGACAGGCAGCCAGCTCTTAAATTGGCTTCGTTCTTTAACCAGAAAATAAGCGGTTACCAAACTTATCAGGATAAAGGAGGAAAAAAGTTCCGGCCTTGCGTAAGCGGCAATGTAAAAGGCTAAAGAAATCAGCAGCAGTTTTCGGGCATTGGAGGAACTTTTTCTGACAGCAATCAGAAAGAGCAGCAGTACAATTACAGCAAAATGGGAAACGCGCGGCCAGGTATCTATTACCGCTGCAGAAAATAAAAAACAAAACGACAGCCACAAGCTTATAACGGATGATATGGAATAGCGTATCAGAAAAATATACAGGACAAGGGCAATCAGGATACCGGTCACCTGGTAATTCAGGTAGAATAATTTTACAGGATTGGATTGAAAAAGCGACAGACACTTATACCAGATGTTATAGCTGGGTCCCCAGTCTTTTTTTATGACATGAAATAAATCGGTGCCGTAACGCAGGTACTGGGCTTCGTCACCGAACGTAATATCCATCGTACCCGGCAGATGCCACGCCCATTTGATGCCCCCTATGAACAGAATAATAACACCTACTATATAGGATGGAGAGGTGAATGGTCTTTTGAGAGTCTCAGGCGTTTTCATTTTCCTCCGCATATACTTTTTTCAGGTAATTATCCTTCCATCTGACAATAGGCATTTCCATCTTTTCGTAAATAAAGGAAGAAAAGTAATAGTTCATCAAAACATAAACGCTGACACCAATCATGTCACAGAGGAGCATGGGGATATGGAATCTCGAATGAAGGAATGCCGCTAAAATCAGGCCGATGGGAAGGAAAAGAAATTGAAAGATATACAGTCCGTAAGTCAATTCACCGATCCGAACGATGATTCTGTTCGTGAGCAGCTTGAATTTTTCAGGAAAGTACAGCACACAAAGAAACCAAAGCACACAGAAGAAATTAACAAGGCTGTCCATAAACAGGTAGCCGTAATTCCGGTAAAAATATTTATCATCGCGCAGGGAAACCAGCATGCTGATTCCATCTGTCTTTGCACTGAGATAAGCATTTATGAATCCAAAGCCTGCAATCAAAATAAAAGAAACGGCAAACAGATACAGGTATACCTTTGATTTCTTAAAATCAAAGACAGTCAGTGCGATTCCGTAGAAGAATGCATCAAACTGGAATAACGGCAGGTGCCAGAGTAATAATGTTTTCAAATGTTCATCATTTGTTTTAGTGCCTATCCACAGATAGCCGATTATCCTGAAAACGGGCATTGTAATGATAAACACAATGGTCAGTATTTGTAAAACCCTTTTATTGGCAAGCCAGGCTAAAAAGATGATTACGATGTAAAACTGCTCTTCCAGCGATAATGACCAGAGGTGCGGATAATACAGACACGACATATAATTCTCCATACCGTTATTGAACACCCACCAGGATTTAAAGTTATAGGTAAATGTCAGCAGCATGGCCCAGAAATTTTTCAGTTCCAGGTCCATGAAAAAGGTATTATGCAGCACTTTTTTATAAAACACAAACAAGACCAGTGTAAGCGCCATGTAGAAAAAATACACCGGCATGATACGGGCCGTTCGCTTGATATAAAATATTCGGAAGCAATGCCAGAAATTGTTGGAGCGTTCTTTGTCGCGCAACAAATTCTTGGTAATCAGAAATGCCGACATGATAAAGAAACAATGCAGCCCGATGTATACGATGGAGCTTGGCAGGTTGAATCCTGAAAATTTATAATGAACGAGCAATACCATCAGGCAGCAGGTACCCCTGATGCCATCAAAGGAGGTAACATAATTGGATACTTTCTTTTCTATGTTGGACGTTTTCTGCGACATGATTATTTCTTGTATTTGGCCAGATACTTATCTTTCTTTTTCAGGAAATGACTCTCCAGGCTGTTGTAGCTGAAATGTGACAACAAGAGCAAGCAAGATATGGATAAAAGAATGGAAACCAACTCATAGGTGAACTGAACGATGCCGTGTGTACTGTCAATATAGGGTTTAATGAATATCAGCACGGGAATAATGAATATGTACTGATAAACGTAGGAGCTGTAGGTGATTCTAGCTCCCACATCGACAATGAACCTGTTTTTGAAGAAATTAAAACGGGTTTCGTCCTTGAAACAGATATAAAAGAAGCTGACACAAAGCAGATTAACCAACGTATCAATGTAAATATACTGGCCGTTCCGGGTCATGAATTCATAGCTGGTAATGATATGGATAAAATTCTCTCCTGTACGCTGATGCAGTATCCAGCCATTTACGGGGACTGTCAGTATGAAGATGAAGAGCAGCAGGTAAAATACGCGGTTCATCGTGATATCACTCCATTTGACATCAAATAATGCCAGGGCGGTGCCGTAAAAGAACGCATCATACTGGAAGATGGTGCAACGGTATAAGATAAAAGAGCGGTGCATATTATCATCCGTCAGTGTTCCCAGCCAATTAAAGCCGATGATGCGGATGATCGGGAACAGGATAATCATGGCTATGCACAGCCGCTTGATGGCTTTCTCGCTCATAAAATAGATCATAAACGGAACTATGATGTAAAACTGTTCCTCCAGGGATAAGGACCATAAATGCGGAAATACCAGTGATTTATTATAGATATCTCCGGTAAACAGACAATATAAATCCTTAAAGTTATACGTAAATGACAACAGCATCCATCCGAAATACTTTATTTCATAGAAAATACCTAAGATAGGCTTATACAGCGTTCGCGCTGTCAGTAGTGCAATAAAAACCGTAAACGCCAGATAGGCAAAATATACCGGAAAAATCCGAAGTGTCCGTTTGATGTAAAATTTCACAAAAAAGGTCTTGAAACTGTCCGATCGCTTTTTGTCTATCATCAGTGTTCTGGTTATCAAGAAGGACGACATGATGAAGAAGCTGTGCATCGTAAAGTATCCGATATTGGATGGGATATTTACGTAATAGAAATGATGGTGGATGATCAGGATGGTAAAACAAAAGAAACCCCTGAACCCGTCAAATTGCGGCAGATAGATATTCTTTAAACGGTAGTCGCTGTTGCCCATCAAAAACAGAATTGCAATGGTTACGAATATAGCTAAATTTAGTGCTAAAATAACTGCTTCTTTCCACTCCACTTAAAAATTACTTCTATCTTTGCACCTGCTTATGCCAAAAGCGATTGTCACCGGAGCTGCAGGACACATTGGATACAATGTGGCTAAACTCCTATTGTCTAAAAACTATGATGTACACCTGCTCATACGGAGCAGCAATGTGAATATTGCGGAGTTGGAAGAACTTGGCGCAAAAGTATTTCCCTGCAATTTATTTGAGGTAGATTCCTATGCGCCTGTCATACAGGATGCGGATGTCTTCTTTCATCTGGCAGCGGAAAATACCACGTCCATGAGTAACGTGTCCCGCATTTTAGAAAATACGGATAAGCTGACACAGGTCGTGTTAAATGCCTGCCATGAATCTCAGGTGAAGACAGTTATCTATACCAGTTCGGTTGTGGTGATTGGCAGGAGCCCGGATGCTCATAAATTATTGACGGAAAATGATGTCAATGCATTTGCGGAAAGCCCGTATGTGCAGGGGAAATTGCAGGCGGAACAATTTGTAGAACGGTTTATTCAGGATAAGAATGCAGACATACGCCGAGTCTATCCTTCCTGGGTGGTGGGCAGCGGCGATGCCAGACTGACACCGCCACATAAGGTCATTAAGGATTTCTTACAAAAGGGCACACCTGTCTATTTTGACGGTGGCATTTCCATTGCTGATGTGGAAGAGGTTGCAAAAGGGCATGTAGCAGCTTATGAAAAAGGCCGTCCCAAAGAAAAATATATCCTTTCCGGTGAGAATATCACGTTCAAGCAATTTTATGAATTGCTGTCTGCCAACAGCCGACAGAAGATGCCCAGGCTGAAACTGCCGAAGTGGATGATCTTTACCGCATCCTGGATATTCAGCAGGTTGTTTAAACTGATGGGAAAAGAATTTCCAATCAGTCCGCAGTATGTCCGGTCTGTGGTGGGCACTTTTTCCTGGTATGATTGCCGCAAGGCACAGCAAGAACTTGGCTATCAGATAAAGCCGGTATCAGAAATATTGAGATATGCCGTGGCAGATGTCAATAAAAAAATCTTAGGCGTGCATTCATTGGGTAAGAAGACACGTCATTGCGAACGAAGTGAAGCAATCACATCAGATGGCTTCGTACCTCGCCATGACGAGGGTTCAGGAATTCTTCTCATCACAGGCGTTCCGGGTTGGCTCGGAAACCGTATGGTTGACATCCTGATTAACGGAGACCGATTCGGCAACTGGCAAAGTAATCGAAAGGTGCGTGTCATGCTGGAGCCCAGGTTCAAAGGATTGTTATCCCTTCCGGCGAATTATGAAATTGTGTATGCGGATATCACCCGGAAGCAACAGGTGTCGGAAGTTGTCAAAGGCGTGACTGCTGTCTTCCATCTTGCCGGGGCCATTTATCCCAAACAGGTGGACGTGTTGTACAAGGTAAATGAACTAGGCACTAAGAATTTGGTGGATGCCTGCATAGAAAACAATATCCGCCGATTTGTCTTCATGTCTACAGATTCCACCTGCGGACACGGTACTAAAGACAAACGTGTCTTTGATGAACATACACAGCCAGTACCTTACAAGAATTATGGTAAGAGCAAATGGCTGGCAGAGGAATATATCTTAAAGAAAACCAGGGAAGGGAAGTTGGACGGCACTTCACTCCGTGGCTTCTGGTTCTTTGGGCCTTTTGCGCCGGATCGTCAGCTGAACTTCGTCCACATGTTTTACTGGCCGAGACAGATTGTATTCGGCAACGGCAAAAATCTGCGCAGCATTTCTCACACGGATAATATCATCGAAGCATTTTTTCAGGCTGAAAATAATCCAGCCACATTTGGTCATTGGTACTGGATTGGAAATGATACACCGCATCCTACAGTGGATGCCATCTATGGTGCGATAGCAAATGCGCTGCATGTTCCGTATAAGCCACTGTATATTTCCAAAACCCTATGCCGATGTTTCGAATGGCTGGATACGGTTTTAGGTAAATTCAATTACATACATCCAACCGTACAGGCTGCCGGTAAATTTGATTATGACATTGCAGGAGATAGTGATAAGGCCAAACGCGATTTTGGTTACCACCCAAGAGTGACACTGGAAGACGCCGCAAAAGAATTGAAAGAGATGACTTCTTAATCGTTTAAATCCTGAGAGATGTACCGTAGAAGTTTTTTTGTTTGGATACTCTTGATGCTGGTCGAATCCATTCATGGGTTTTTGCGTATGGTGTGGCTGGCGACTGCTGTAGGTGATTTTACTGCCCGTCAGATTGCAGTTTTCAACGGAGCCCTGCTGATTTTTATGATTACCTACCTTCTTATCCAAAAAATGAAGGTTAAAACCACTCAGGAGTGTATCACCATCGGAATCAGTTGGGTGATCCTCACGTTTTTTTTTGAAATGGGATTGGGTCGATTGGTTTTTTACGCAAGCTGGGAGCGTATCTTTTCTGATTATAATCTAGTGCAGGGAGGTTTGATGCCGGTAGGCTTGTTGTGTATGCTGTTCACACCGCTCTTTGCCGCCAAACTGAAAGGGGTGGTAAAGTAGTCTTTAATCCATTCGCTGCATCCCATATATGACGGGCACACCCATAAACTTGGTTTTCATGCGCAGTTTATCGTCTGAAATATCCACGATAGTATGCAGTTCGGTCCCATCTTTATCTACTGTCGTAACGGTTAGTTTGGAATGGTCGTAAGTCCAGGTTCCTTTATACGCTTTGTCACCTGCCTTTTCCTGCAGTGTTCCGTTCGATAAAAAATGCAGGATGACTTCCGGAGAAGAGGCGGGAATATCCATCTTCTTGCCTTTACCTTCCAGTGTGGTAAGTTTCCATTTATGACAAAGCAGGGTCTTGATTTGCTGTTCCGATAAATTATCAACAGACGATTTGGCTAACCCGGATACGGTGATAAGGCAGAGTAAGAAAGAGAAAATTAGATTATTCATAATGGCATTTTCAGCACATTAAATGTACGGATTTTTTCCGAATTGAAAAAATACTAAAGAATCAGTGTCTATATTTTAAAATCTCGCTTCTACCGTTTACTTTTACATCGTGCAAAAGAATTTACAAATTGCAGGAAAAGATTTTTCTTCCCGCCTGTTTCTGGGTACCGGTAAATTCGGCTCTCCGCTAACCATGCAGGAATCCGTAATCGCTTCGGGTACGGAGCTTGTGACGATGGCATTAAAACGCATCGACTTAAAAAATCAGTCCGATTCTATTTTGACGTATCTGAAGAACACTACGGTGAATCTGCTGCCGAATACCAGCGGTGTGCGAACAGCCAAAGAAGCCATCTTTGCGGCGCAGGCGGCGCGTGAGGCACTGGAAACGAACTGGATTAAACTGGAAATACATCCCGACCCCAGATACCTGATGCCAGACCCGATTGAAACCCTCAAGGCCACCGAAGAACTGGTAAAACTGGGTTTTATCGTCTTACCTTACATTCATGCAGATCCCGTTCTGTGCAAACGGTTGGAAGAAGTCGGCACACATGCCGTGATGCCTTTGGGTGCGCCTATCGGCAGCAACAAAGGACTGGCATCTCTGGAATTCTTAAAAATCATCATTGAACAAAGCAATGTTCCTGTCGTGGTGGATGCCGGTATCGGAGCACCCTCGCAGGCTGCACAGGCTATGGAACTGGGGGCAGACGCCGTTCTGGTGAATACAGCCATTGCAGTAGCCAGTCATCCGGTTCAGATGGCGGAAGCCTTTAGACTAGCACTGATGGCTGGACGAATGGCCTATGAGGCTAAGTTGGCATCCGTTGCATCCGCTGCACATGCCAGCAGTCCGCTGGATGCCTTATTAGACGGATGATACGGGATGATTTCTGCTCATTAATGTACTAACACCTTGTCGGAAAATATATTTAATCCGTCTGTCAACTGGATGATGTACAGCCCATCTGCCAGTTTGTTTTTAATGTCTAAGTTAAAACGGTTATAGCCCCTGGTAACTGATTTTGTTTCCAGATGCAGCAGTTTTCCTGAAAGTTCAAATACATGGACTGCAACGGATTTATCTTTGTCTGAATTGACTTCCAGAACTATTTTCGGGTCGTTGTAGAATACGTGTACACCATTCACTTCCCGACATTTCACCAGGATAATGGAATAGATGGTTGAATTCCCTTCATTATCCAATTCCAGCAAACGGTAGTAATTTACACTGGAGATGACACTTGAATCTGTTATGGAATAACTTCTCGGTTGGTTGGAGAATCCGGCAGCTCGCATAACAGCAATATTGTCAAAATGAACGCCGTCTGCGGAACGCTGTATTATGAACTGTTTACTGTTGTTTTCACTGGCAGTCGTCCACTGAAGCTGAGCAGTTCCATCTTCCAGACAAGTACCAGTGAAGCTGGTAAGTTCGATTGGTAAAGGATTAGGAGGACCGCCTCCGAATCCGAAGTTGGAGAAACCGCTGATACCGCTTCTTGAAACGGTTGGCAATGCCATTGTTCCGGTTGGCTGCAAATGAGTTCCAGGAGTTGTCCAGTTGCCGCCGCCAACTCGTTTCAACAATGTCAATTGACACATATTGTTGATAGAAGAAAATCCTTCGCCCGTTGCGGATGCAGTATAGGTTCCGGCAGATAACTTAGAACTTTCGGGTGTGGCAACCCAGTAACCCTGATCTTCGGTGGATGTCACATCAAATGGATTGGCACAGGTGCCTGCCGCAGGAATACCGGTGATGGGAATGCCGGCTAATCCCATTGGAGACCTGTTGAAATTGATATCCAGGTAACCGGCGTCAGTGCCGGTAAGGGTACTGAATTCCATCAGGAAGAGGCGGTTATAAAAATTGGTTCCGGACGTATCACCTATCGGAAATAATCCACTGGCGTTTCCGGTATTTGAGCCGTTAAACCAACGTCTCATCTTTCCGGCAATGTACCCAGCGGTATAACTAAGGCTGCCTGTTTCACCGGTATTTATTCCTTTTCCCAATTCAAGGATATTGGATGCACCGGTAAGGATATGCCCGCTGTACATTTTCAGAATGCTGTCTGCACGGGTAGTGTTCGTTAGGGTAACCTTGTCAGAAGTATTTGATTTATATACATACAGACCTTTGACGGTAGCAGGCAAACCATTCCCAGAAACCATGTTTCCCGGACTAACAAAGCCATAACTTGCATCCGAAGAAAAAGTTCTGTTGCTGGTACGTATATTACCGACAGTTACACCTGTACCGGCAGCTGCCGTTGTGATACCATTGCTGTTTCCATAAAGCAAACCCGCATTGGCATTAATATTAACTATTTCCGCTCCGGCACCAGACAGTGGAGCATAAATAAAATCAGATTCATCCATACGTAAAACAGCAGGATAATTTACATTCATGACATTTTTAAGATAAAAACTGGAAGTAAGGTCAACATTACCAGCTTTATCTAAACCGGAAGAAGTGGAGTAATTTGCGGCATTCGCATTCACTTCAATGTTATAATAAGAGATTATTCTGTCAAGTGTATCCATCCCTCTGATTTGCTGCTGGCTGGTACTGCCGGTACCGTAAAACTCCACTACTCCGCCGGTTAAAGTATAAGGATTGTTGTACCCATCTAACATAGGATTGGCTTCATTGAATTTTTTGATTCTCAGTCTTCCACCATCCATCTTAAGACCACCCCTGCCAATAAAAGAAGTAGCAATTCCAACATTGTCTGAGACACAATCAACGATTGCATTACCGGTGATGTATAATAGGGAGTCAATCGTTGTCTGATCATTTAGATTCTTATAGTTGGTGCCCAAAGTGTTGCTTCCGCTGAATTTTATATTTATATAGTTAAAGGCAGCAGCATCAGCACGTAACCGTTGGAAAGCATGATTACTGCCAGTTCCTGCCAGTTCTATTGTGCCTCCGGTTAATACATACGGAAAAGAACCCGTTCCGCAACCGCACATTCTCGGAATGTCATCATTGGTAACAAAGGAACTGTTTCCTCTGGGTATTTTATAGAAAGTACCCGGAGACATATACAGCGTTCCGTCGGTTCCTGAAATATATTCATTTTCCGTCTCTATAAACTGTCCTTTTCGAATATCCAGTCTTCCTCCACCGGGAAATGTAGTTGAATCATTTGTCAGAGCAAACGTTACAGTAGGAGTAAGTATCTTATTATTGTCTGATAAATCACATATAACGATTTTGCCAAATCCGTTTGAGGCACCTGTTTGATTAATACCATCGCCGGTATAATGTGTACCGCCATTGCTGGTGGATTTGCCGGTATACCAATATCTGGCCACTTGATTAAAATCTCTGTTTCCAGTGGCAAAACCTGTCACATTTCCGGTACTGCTTCCATAGGTGGCGGTATTCTTTATAATTCCGTCAGGGGAGGAAATTTTTAATGTTCCTCCTGAAGCTAGTGTAAATAAATTTATGGTAGATGCGCCGTTAACAGTTAATGGTGTACCATCCGTTTTCCAGTTAAAATCCAATGTGCCGCCAGAAGCAACAGTTAAAGTAGTCGGATAACCTGAAAGGGCGGTTGTATAGGTAAAGTTGTTGTTTTTTAATTGTACGGTTGCTCCATTCTTTATGGTAAAAGTTATACCCTTGCCGGAAGGAGCGACTACTGATGCAACATCTACCAGCTGTGGACCGGTTCCTGTAAAATTGAATTCCGCATCAGTAGGAAATACGTTATTTTGGACGGTAGAAGTTGAGGCGACTGTTAAATTACCTTTTAAATTTAAAACAGCCTTTTGTCCGTTAGCAGCATTAAGGCTTGATGGATTTAAGAATAGGGAAGTTGTTCCGGTCATGGTTAAATTGCCGGCTATATTCATCGTATTAATTCCATTGTTGGTAGAAGTTGAATTCTTTACACTCAAGCTGCCACCATTTATATCGACATTTCCATCTACATTCAGGGTGTAATTGCCATCGGTTGAAGAAACTGCCGACCCTTCCCAGGTATTCCTTAATACTAAATTTCCATGTATATTCACAACAAAAGTTCCGGTTTCATTACCCATTATACGAACACTTTTATAACCCGGAGTACCGCTGCCACAGGAACAGGAACCTGAAGTGTTTTCCGGGCTTGAAACCAATTCCAAGTTTCCATGTGTAAGGTTAATGGTATCGCCATTATTGGGACCCACCATGTCCCAGTTACCACCGCCAAAGCCATAATCATTATAATCTGCCATGACAGAATTGGAAACACTACCTACAGTTAGTTTCCCATCTATGTACAGGTTCCCGAAATAGGCATTATAGCCATTGTGGGTATTTGCTGTTACATCACCATCAATTAGGTAAGTCGCTTCTCTCCAGTTATAAATATATATATTAGACTGCGGATAAAAGTTTTCGGCACCTTGCCAAACACTTGAACTGGGATTCGTGTAATCCCTGTTTAAATGCACCTCAGCATTGTCTTCAACGGTAAACGTTGAGGTTGAGTAAGTAAGTTCAAAGACACAATTATCATTGACATGTAATTTTCCGCCTGATTTAACTGTGATGGAATTGGCAACAGGAAAATTGGATGAATTTAGCACAAGATCACCACCCGATAAAATCGTGGCATTCGTTACACCAATAGATAAACTGCTGTACGTTATTGTTCCCTGAACAAAGACAGTACTTCCCGCAACAGGTGTTTGTGTATTGGTAGTAGGATCACCCCAACCTCCACTATTGACGGTAAGACCTGAACAGCCGCCTGTATTTCCGCATTTACACCAGCTGCTGTTGCTGTTGTAATTACCTGAACCTGTTTTGGATAAGAAAGAACCGTATGGATATAAAACTGTAGCGATAATATATGTGGTACTGGTAGTATCTCTTAATCCTGCAGCAGAGGCTGTTAGGGTATAGGTGCCGTTGGTATTGTGCACTAAGGCACCAATGGTCGTTACACCTTGCAATATAGTGCCGCCAACAGGATTACTGTTCAGGGCTGAAGGCGTAGAACAGGCTACACTGGCAGCTACACTCCAGTCTTTGTCTACATTATTATTATTATCAGCAGCATCAAGCGTAACGGTTGGTGACATGGTTGAACCATTTGCTGCGTCAGAAGGCTGCTGGCTGAATTTTAATTTAGTAGCTACTACTTCTATCTGGTTTTTAGTATTGGCACCGTTATCAGATTGTGCCCCGCCGCCATTAGCTGTTCCAAACTGGGAATAGGAACATAAATCACCGCTGGTTACAGATGAAACGGTGAACACTAATTTGTCATTATCTGTGACAGTAGAATTAAAAGTAACTCTCAATATTACCTGTATACTTGAATTGTCACCCGGTGTTTTTAAGGTAACCGTATCCGGCAAATTAGTAAAGGTGATAGTATTTGAACCTATGCTTGTCGCAGGTCTTATTCTTGAATTGGTAGTGGTAAACAATGCTGCACTTCTAACCGTGTTGGCAGTACCGGTATAGGTAAAGGTAATGCCTTTTAAAAGGGTGGGAAGATTGTCCCCGTCATTTGAACTGCCGTTACCGTCCTGAATGATGATATTATGAACACCTACACTTTGCGATGCAGAGGTTGGAACTGGATTGCTTTGGTAATTGGCATACAATATATCTTGTGTGTAGCTGTAAGTAGCATCGGTGGTAACCACAGATGCTGTGCTTGTGCCTGTCAATAACGTTGTCGTATTGGCACCTAAAATGGAGCCATTGGTTTTATAATTAAAGGTTTGTGCCGTAGGCGTACTGTTTGCATTATACGGAATCAATGTAAAGTAATATTGCACACCTGCATTTAATCCGCTTATAGTTATAGAAGAGGTAGCCGTACTGCTTATAACTGCAGCTACCGTATCACCGCTGATATTGGCGTTTACGGAATATGCCTGACCATCCGCTGGCGAATTAGTCGGAGCACTGCCAGCATTCATCATAACTATATATCCATCTGCATTGCTGACGCCGGCACCTGTAATAGATGGAAATGTCAAATCAATCGAATTAGCCGTACAGGTAGCAGCAGTAAAACTGCCGGTCGGTTGTATAGAAGGTTCTGTACTTAAGGTATAAAAATTCAGCGTTGGAGGTGAAGTTAAATTATAACAATTTGTACTGCTTCTTTCATAAGCGGTTAAAGTGTATTGTGTTTCCGGGCTGAGACCTGTAATACCTGTTACCGATACTGTTGAAGTAGTTGCAGCGGTTGAATTAGCCACTACCCTGTTGTCTGTATTTATCTGCGCTGCGGAAGCCCAGTTTACATTAGGTGTGTAGGCAGTATTTTGTACTGGTAGTACGGTCGTTTGTGCAGTAGGTTTTATGACCAGTATTGTTCCCGTTGCAGAACCACGTGTAAATCCTGCATCTGATCCGGTGGAGGAAATATTTGTGGTGGTAACAGAAGTAGCCTGACTGGTTGGCAAAGTACAGGTTGGTGTTACATATCCTTTTACTATTACATCATCCAAACGGAAAACACCTGTACCTGCAGATGAACGGGATCCATTTAACCACCCTTGTATTAAAACAGGTAATGTAGTTTGTGCAGTTACGCCGCTTACCGTTTGGTTTACGGTAACTAAAGAACCATCCGGTGCATTTGTAGTGTATGTAGCTAATCCCGACCCAATATCATAGGAAAAAGCAGAAGGACCGGCAGAGGTTGCATACGCATTGAATTCCATACTGGTAACCTGAATCTGATAACCGGAGTTGGCATTAATGGTAAAATTAAAATTTTTGGCAGTAGCTTGTGAAGTAGCTGTCCAACCACCGGATTCTTCTACATAAGGTTCATTTGGAAAGTAAGTACCGGTTGTAATATTGGTTTCAATGGTACCTGCTGACAGTGCCATATCTGTTACTGTTACATTGGCATCTTTTGTAGTAACCTGTAAATATGGAGATGCCGTAAAATCAAATTCAGCAATTACTGATGCCGCAACATTCACCGTCAGGGTAGCAATACCGGAGGTATCATCCGCACATGGAGAAGTACCGAAAACAATACATTGATATTTATTTCCTGACATGCCGGCTGATGTGGCAGCTGTAGTATAAGATGCAGAAGTTCCACCGGAACCTGTACTCACATTATTCCACGTGCTACCACCATCTGTAGATACCTGCCATTGATATCCTGAAACAGTTCCTGTCACACTTGATATGCTAAAAGTTGCAGTTGCGGGTTCCGTAACGGTAGCATTGTTTGGCGAAGTCCCTATGCCAACGGCAGTATTAATGGTAACTGTTCCAGTGTTAATGGTATTGGCACTCCAGCAGGTGCCATTGTAGGCTCTTACATACATGGTGCCTGTAGTGTTTAAAGTATAATCAGTGGCAGTACCTCTGCCTGACGTAGTAAAATCGCTCGTAGATGTTTCCCAATAATAGCCTGTGGTATAACTTAATGTTGCCGGACCACACGATGGATTTGATGGAGAAACTGTAATGGATCCTGTTGGATCAGCCGGTAATGAATTAACAGTTACCGTCACTTTTTGTCTGGCCAAACTGGAGCACAATGCCGCATTTTCCGCCTGCACATAAAAATCATAAGTGCCTCCGGCTAAACTGCCTGGTGTGGTTAAATTTCCGCCGGAGACGGTATAACCGGCAGGACTTCCGGTGGTAAACTGAGTTCCGCCTGAAGCAGCTGTCCAGTAAGTATAGGTAGTGGCACCGGTACTGCCCGCACCGGTTATGGTGACGGCATTGCCCTGACATACCGCGCCTGGTGTAGAACAGGAAGGAGTCGTAGGGGTTGTATTAACAGCAATATCACTGCCATTATCTCCTGAAGAAAAATAAGTAGGTGTATTATTTACCACTCGAATACGATAGCCTGTTCCTGCAGTAAAACCCGAAGGAATAGTAGCTGTAACGGTTGTGGAGGTGTTGGATACGTAAGTTAATAACTGAGTAGTAGCATCGGAAGGGAAATTTCCGGAAGCATCAGAAATCTGAATATTGTATTGTCCTGTGAAAGTTCCTGTCTTTGAAAAAGTTAATGTTACATTGTTATCAACTCCATTACAAAACGGACCAAAAGAACCGGCTGAAGTGGTGATAGAATTTGAAGGCGCGTTAATAGTAAACGTTTGTGTAGATGGGGTTGTAACACATCCGTTGGTGACACCAACTTGTACAGTGCCTGCCGTTACAAGGTCGGCAGTAAGAATAGATGCCGTTAGCTGAATATCACTTACAAAAGTGGTGGCACGTGCTGAGCCGCCCCACGTAACGGTAGATACTCCGTTTGTAAAATTAGAACCATCTACTGTAATGGTAAATCCCGGATCACCGGCTGTTGCAGAAGATGGTGTAATAGCCGAAATGGCAGGTGTTTTTACCGGTACCAGTTCTCCGTCAGATTTTAATGATGCGGCATAATATGTTGTTCCGTCAAAAAACTGTATTTGTCCAAGCATAGTACAATTCAGTGATGTGGCGGAAGAACCAATATATATTTTAGCGATGCTACCTGTATTGCTTACGCCGTAAGTTCCCTGCCAGCCGGTAATGGTAAGCATTTTGCCTGAAGAAAATGCGATGCCAGCTGAGAACGTTAATGTATGCGCATTGGTATTATCCAGATTAATTGCGGCATTTTCAAAAAAATTTATTTGGCTGAATGTGATGGCTCTGCCTGAAGTAATACCAGAGGTAGATAAGGTGGCACCTGTTCCATTAAAAGACAATGCTCCGCTACTGAGTGTTGCAGATGGATTAAATCTAAGTTCTCCAGCAGTAATAATGGTTGAATTATAAGTATTTGCACCAGATAATATCAATGAACCATTCCCAACTTTTGTTAAAATATTTGGACCCGAAATATTACCTGAAAGTGTAATATTTCCTGTTGTTCCGATACTGCTGGCGTTTCCTAAAGCTATGTTGCCGCTATAGGAAACTGCTGTACCCGAACTGTTAACTAATGCGCCTCCGCTGGAAATTCCTGTGCCGTTTAAGGTTAGTCCTTCCGCAGTAGCTAAGGTATAGCCATTCAAATCCAATACTGCTCCTGCTGAAACAGTAGTACCTGCACCGGTAGTTCCTAAAGGGGAATTGGCCCCGCTGCCCGCAGCACCTAACTGCAAAGTACCTGCGGAAATGGTCGTTGCACCCGTGTAAGTATTGGCACCGGCTAATGTTAATGTGCTGGTTCCGTTTTTAGCCAAAGCACCGCCGCTGCCGCTGATGATACCTGAATACGTAGTGGAGGTTGACCCGTTTACAGTTAAAGTACCTGCACCTAATGATACAGTTCCACCCGTGCCACCACCGCCAGCCAGAGAAGCAATGGTTTGTGTTTTACCGTTTACATCTAAGATTACTCCGGATGTATTTGCAATTGTAACTGCCGTTGCGGAAGGCAAAGTGCTGTTGACACCAAGCTGGAGTGTACCGCCATTAATGGCAGTAGTGCCTGAATATGAATTTGAACCGGAAAGAATAGTAATTCCTGAACCGCTATTATTTACTAAAACCCCACCTGTACTTGAGATAACACTGCTAACAGTAGTTCCGCCGGAACCTGTATTTGCTAAAGTAAGCGTTCCACCATTTGTAATACCACCAGTACCGATTGTTAATAAATTAGCTGTTGTATTGGTAATTCCGCCACCACCGGCATTTACCGTAAACCCGCGGGTATACGTTGCCGCTGCACCGGCATAGCTTAATGTACCTGCCGTAGATGCACCACCCAATACTACGGCACTGGAGGCATTTCCCAGATTACTGGCACTGCCGGAAACTACTATAGTGGATGCTGAAAGTGTTCCCTGACTGATAGTGGTTGTACCAGTATACGTATTGGCAACGCTTAATGTTGTGGTACCGGCACCATCTTGAGTGATTCCACCAGCACCACTGATTACACCTGATAGTGTAAGTGTTGTTGATGTTACAGGTGCTGTGGTTAAAGTATTTGAGTTTAAATTTACAGGACCTGATAAAGTACCGTTAGTGGCAGCAGCCGTATTAAAAGTAGCAGCTGCATTTAGAATTACATTGTTTGGTGCTACGCTTATGGATGTGGGAACTGTCGCAATACCGCTTGCAGCTGCGTTAAAGTTAGCATTGTAAGAGCCTGAACCAGGCCATGCGGTAGTTGCACCGCTTGATGTGGTGGTACCCCATGGTGTACCGGTTGTCCATGTACCTGAATAAGTTCCTGTTGTTCCGCCCCAATACAAGTTGGTGGAAGAATTACCGGTTACTAATACATCGTCCATTACCCATCGTTCATTTGCAGAATTATTTAATAAAGTAATTCTAATTCTC
Source organism: Sphingobacteriales bacterium (assembly GCA_016719635.1). Taxonomy (NCBI): domain Bacteria; kingdom Pseudomonadati; phylum Bacteroidota; class Sphingobacteriia; order Sphingobacteriales; species Sphingobacteriales bacterium. Next base: position 77,751 of record JADJYT010000004.1, read on the forward strand.
ATATTACTTGTTGCAGGTAAGTCCGTTACAGTAACCGTACTATACCCATCTGTTGTTCTTGAACCGCCACCAGTTGGTGCATAATCAACTGGAGTTGCATTGCCATCATAAGCAGTTGTTGCATTACCAGTTCCAGTTGAATAACCCCAATAAGCATTTGAATTTCCTAAGACCCTGACGGTACTGTAATAATTAGTACCTCCATCCGGACTTATTTCAACGGTGACTATATCAATGCCATCAGCACCATTACCAGTACTTCCAATAGAAAAGGACGCCAACCTAAATGTCAATTGGATACCTGTATATCCAGAGGTGCTAATATCTGATGATGTTAAGGTTGCTGTTGCACTAGAAACACCTCTTGAATGCGATCCTTCTGATGCAAATGGTGATGAAGCAGGTCTGTCACCACTTGCTGAATTTCCGGTATAATATGCACCATTACTGAGCGTAAAAAGTGAAGATGAGTTGTTGAGTCCATCGGAAGTAATGGTTGCTGCTAAACTATTTTCCGCAAAAAACAATAAAAGAACCGGTGCTAAAAACGAATAATTTTTCTTCATAAATTCAGTTAGTCGGATATAAAAGGACGCAGGCTTTCTGTTTCCTGTTCTTGTATTCAATGTTTTTGTAAGTATTGTTATGGGAGTGTAAAGTTCAATCATATAATTCGCTTATGGATTACTTCTCTTTTTTTAAAAATACGGCTATTCAAAAATAGGCTATTTTCGTCAAAACCGCCTGATTTGTTATGTTAAGGTAGTATAGATTTTAGCTGTTTTTTTCTACAATAAATTAGATTATCCACCCTTTTTTGTTAATAAATAATCTGAAATAGCAGCATCTTAGTATGTTTAGGAGTTTTATATGTTAAAAAATCGAAAAATGATTGATGTATATCAAAAGATCCTGCTTTAGTGAACTAATATCTTAATAGAAGTAATTTGTGCACCGTTGATAATCCTGACAACATAAATACCGTCAGCTAGCTTGTTCGGCATAGTCAGCGGGATTGCCGTGTAACCACTGTTCATCGTTTTAGTTTCACTGTAAATTAATCTTCCTGAAATTTCATAAAGATTAAACAACATATCTTTGGTGCTTCCTGAATTTAGGCACACCATAATTCCTGTTTCAGAATTATAAAATACCTGGGTTGCGGTATTAGTTGCTGTACATTCCGTTTGAATAATATTGGAATAAACCGCGGATACATTTCCAATATCCTGTTGTTTCAGCCGGTAATAATTAATTCCCCTTAACGGATACTCATCCGTATATTGATAATGTGTGACTTGATTGGATTTGTTAGCAGCCTGTATTCTTGTTAAAGATGTAAAATGGATGGCATCCGAAGAGCGTTCCACTTCAAAATATGCGGAATTCTTTTCGGATGCGGTTGTCCAGTTTATAGTCACCGCATCATCATTACAGACGGCATTAAAATGAGTCAGTTCCACCGGTAATCCAATATCGGGCGTTACAATATCGCCCAAAGCATAACCGGAAAATCCCGTAAATCCGTCAAATTCAAAAGTGGTGTAAGGTCCGTAAGTACCGATAATAGGTGTTACAATCTGAACCTGCCCGTCCGCCGTTACCGTCCAGGCTCTGTCGGTCGTCGAGGTTCTGTAAATTTTCAGATGAAAGATGATTTCACCCGGTGTATGATGATGGCTTGTATAATAACCCGGAATGGAATCGAGGATTGGATTGATGTAATCACAGTAATCCTGCAATTCCTGGGTGGAAACATAAAACCGGATCTTATAATCTGCCGGAGTCGCCGTATCCGGAGTCGCCGCAAATGTTTTTTGCATAAATAACGGTGTTCCTGTCAGGAACGAGTTTTGAAATCCCTTACCTGTTAGCGCGGTATTGTGCAGAATCGTTTGTGCCGTAAGCGGTCCGTGGTCCGTGGTGATATTGTTTTTGATATAGAATATGATCTTGTCGCTGTCATCCAGATAGTATCGGCTTTCCAGACCTCTCAGGTTGCAGGTGTATGACTGATCATCAAGCACCGCGGCAAAATCTCCGCGAAGAGACAATATCCAGTTTTTATTAGTGGATGCATCGTTGAATGTACCCGGCGTTTCCAGTGCATTCGGAGACGCAGAGGTGGTTTTTGACCAGTTGCTGAGCTTTCTGTAATCATTGTCAGTCAGATTATTATTGGCATATGTAACATTGCTTCCTCCTGAAAAATAAAGTGCATTCATTCCATACACGGAATAATCGGGATGGTTCGGCTGATTGATGGCGCAGCCCGCGCAATCGGATCCGCTGCCTTTGGAACCGTAGGATAAGCCATGGAAAAAACCTCCTGCCGGACTGCGAATCTGCAGGGCATCTCCGGCATTTCTGAACTGCATGGCATTCCAGTCTACATTGGTGTATACCGGCGGCGTATAGATATCATAAGAAGTATTATTCGGTTTGACACAGTCGGAAGAAAAATACAGATTAGATGTTGGCATGGCGGCACAGGTACTTCCTGATGTTTCAATACCTATCACGTACACATAATCCAAATCGGCATCCGTAGGGTCATCCGGCAGTGTGATTGTAGTATTCTTATCGCTGGCATTGTACAGCAAAATTATGGAACCTACCGGTACTTTTTCCCAGGTGCAGGCGTTCGAAAATTTCACGTGTCCGGGAGCAATTCCTAACTGTGTCCCGTAGCCGCCGCTGAAAATACCGCTGTTGTCGTCAATAATCCAGCCACGCAAATCTGCGGTGGTTGCCGGTGTTCCGATGACAACAAGTTCCAGGTACTCTTTGCTTGCCGAGCCCTGACTGAATTCATTGATGACAACACCATTGGGTATCTCATTGTCTACGATGGTGAGCGAATACCTGTTATTGCTCAGCAGTGCGCCGCATTGCGCATCGACATCCAGTACCACATTTTCATTGGATTCCGAGAGAGCATCATCAAAGATGGTAATGGTGACGGTTTTGGTATTGGGATAGATTTCAGCAGGTAGAAATGTCAGCGTTACCGGCGTAATCGAATAATCTGTTCCCGCCGCGGCGGTTCCTAAAAGTGCATCGGTGATAAGGGCATTTACAGTGGTTACCGGCGCCGAGTTCATGGTAACGGATACCGTCACGGTTGTATTCGATTCATTGACGATATCTGTAGCCACCGTAAAGCCGATGCTGGTAGAAGTATAGCAACTGCTCACATTGCAGCTGACATTGGATAAGGAGTAAGGCCGCACAATCCATTCGGCGTTTGCGCTGGTGGAACCCGCAGAGGAATTCCAGTCGGTATTTGGAATGCTGACAGAAGACTTCCGCACCAGCGTATGGTTGACGGTGGCATTGGAAATGCCGGCAACTGACCAGCCCGAACCATTCGGCAGCGTAGCTGTATCACCGACGGCATCTGTCAGCACCCAGGAGGTTCCAATATATTTTGCCAAACCTACCGCATCGTTTCCATTCCAGTTGCAAAAGGTCGCATCATATAAATTCGCGCCAGGAACGTCTGTTGAATTATTGGCAATTAAGTAGGTGGTGTTTGGAGCCAGTGTTCCACTCAATGTAAGTGTACTGCCGGGCCAGTTGCCGCCGTTGCTTATCTTTTGCAGCTGGTAATCCGCTAAATTTACAGAACCCGAAGTGCCATTATAAATTTCCACATATTTTCCGTTCCCGGCTACAGGCTCTCCATATTCGGAAAGGATTAATTCGGTACAGGATGCATAATTTGCCGTTCCAGTCAGATAAACGATACAAGCGCTCTCATCCGTATCATCAGAGTTAATCGTTAAGACAGCCGTTTTCGTGCCAGGCAATCCCGATGAAAAGCGGATGACCATATCTGTAGAATCACCGACCGGAACCGGAGATGAAGGTGCGGAAAATACCGAAAATTCGGAAGCATTCGTACCTGTTATCGGTGTGGAGGCAATGGTCAGTGACCCTGTACCGAGATTCTTGATTCTAATGCTTACGTCGGTGTTGGTACCAATGATTTGTGTACCGAAATCATAGGTAAAACCACAGGCTGAATCGCTTCCCGCAGGTTGCTGCAATTGTATTTCAGAAGCGGTGCCGGTAGAATAATCAGTTATGGAAAAGTCATCAAAATTACAGCGGTTGTTATTGGTTTCTTTAATAATTTTCACACGCACACTGCCCGACAGGTTTGCCGTCCAGGTAAAGGATGTCAGGGTGGTGGAAGAAACCGTAAAGGTGGAGGAACTGTTCGGCCAGGTGCTTCCCCCGTCGGTGGAGGCTTCAAAATGAAAATAGGAAGTTGCATCTCCGCCATATTTCGCGGCATATACTTCCACAACGCCCGCGCCGTTTAATTTATCAAAATTCATTTCCAGAACCGCCCGCATTGCACCCGCACCGCTGCCACGCACCCGCACCGACTGCGTGCCGTTAAACCGGTCGCTGCCAACTGTATTACCCCGTATTCCTTCATAACATCGCCACGAACCGGATGAAAGGATTATATTGTCTTCTGTTCCGCTGCCTGCCGGGAGGACATCATAAGTGCCTTTGGAAAAAGCGGTAGTATCAAAATGCTCGGAAAGGACAGTTGCTTTGGAAGAAATCAGGAATAATGAAAAGAATAAAAACAGGTAGACTTTACTCATATGTAAGAATATATTTCCTCCTGCCTCAAAAGATATTGAAAAGAGTATTTAAAATTACCTATTAAGTTGCATATTTGCCTGTTAATTTATCCATAGAAAAATGTGTAGATTATATGTGTGAATCCGGATAATAAACCGTTTGTTGTTAATTCTCTTATATTGTTGAATATCAGATAAATATGTCTTCCCAGCCACAAGAATATAAATTACTCGCAAACGATTATACTTCGTCAGTTGATTTACATCAAAAGTATGCAGACGGCATATCAGGTGAAAATGCCAAGAACAGGGTACTTTTGGAGGATTTTTCCACCCTGATTGCTGTTGAATCATTGCCGGATCTGGGAAAAATGATGCAAGAAAGCGGGCAAATCACCCGCGAACGTTTCGGAAAGAACATACAATTGTTTGCGCCCTTATACCTCAGCAATGAATGTCAGAACATTTGTACCTATTGCGGGTTCAGTCTCGATAACAAGATTAAGCGGAAAACACTGACCGACGAAGAGATTATTCAGGAGGCAAACGTCTTGAAAGAACAAGGATTCGAATCGGTGTTACTGGTGACAGGTGAAGATTACCGGGTGGATACCGGCTATCTGCTGAATGCGGTTTGCTTGCTGAAACCATATTTTATGCAGCTTTCCATTGAAGTACAGCCGCTCGAAGAAGCCGATTACCGTTTGCTGAAGGAAGCGGGCGTTTATGCGGTGCTGGTATATCAGGAAACCTATGATAAGAAGGTGTATAAGGAAGTGCACCCCAAAGGCAGGAAGTCAAATTATGCCTATCGGCTTGCTACACCTGAAAGAATCGGCAGGTCAGGGTTCTATAAAATCGGATTAGGTATACTGCTCGGACTGGCGGAGAACTGGCGGGAAGATGCGGTGCAACTTGCGGAGCAGCTGGCCTTTCTGCAGAAGAAATACTGGCAGAGTAAATTCTCTGTTTCCTTTCCCAGGATCCGTCCGCATGAAGGGGAATTTCAGCCCAAATGCCAGTTGTCTGAAAAGGAATTGCTGCAACTGATTTGTGCCTTTCGTATATGCTTTCCGGATGTGGAACTCACGCTTTCCACGCGCGAACGGGCGGCATTCAGGGATGTGGCCATACAGTTTGGCATCACCACCATCAGTGCCGGCAGCAAAACAGAACCCGGCGGCTATTCCAATTCCGAAGCGCTGAAGCAATTTGAAATTGATGATGTGCGGACCGCATCCGAAATGGCTGCCGTGATTCGTTCCATCGGCTATGAGCCGGTCTGGAAAGACTGGGATGCCGTATTGGTTTAACCCCTAAATCCCCTAAAGGGGACTTTGCGCAGGAATCAAAAATATACTGCATAATTTATTTATTAAATGTATTCCCCTTCAGGGGTTAGGGTAAAAACAATTTGATATTCTAAATTTCTTACCTTATTTTGTACAACTATTGTGAAGAAATCAATTGCCATATCATTTGCTTATTTTCTGATACAAGTCTCATCTGCACAGATTGGCGGTAAAAACATCTATGATTTCCTGCAATTTCCAACATCCGCGAGGATGGAAGCTCTGGGCGGCGGATTGCAGAGTATCAAAAACAATACAGATGCGGACCTTACGCTGGCCATATCCAATCCGTGTTTCCTGGACAGTTCATTTCACAAACAATTAGCCGTCAATACCGCCTTTTACATCGATAATACCAATTTTGGCAATATCTCCTTTTCCTATTATCACCCGAAAATAAAATCGACGCTGGCCTACACCATGCAGTATGCGTACTACGGAAAGTTTGACGGACGGGATATCTCGGGAAACCCGATCGGAACCTTCCGTGCAGGCGATATCAATATGCAGGTCGGAGTCGGCAGGCACTGGAATAAATTCTATTACGGAGTCAACCTGAAGCTGATTGTCTCCTCACTGGAGTCCTACCATTCCGTTGGCTTTGCCGCCGATGTGGCGCTGGGTTATCACAATCCCAAATCCAACTGGACGGCAGCGGTGGTGTTGAGAAATGCCGGTGTAGAATTAAAGCCATACATCAAAGGCGATGCACGTCAGCGAACCCCGATTCAGCTGGATCTCTCTTTCTCCAAACGATTCAAAAAACTGCCTGTGACGATTTCGGTGACGGCGCACAACCTGCAGGTCTGGAACCTGAAATTTCCGGAGGAAGAGACACAGAATATATTTTTAGGAACCACCAGGAAGAAAAATAAGGCACTGGAAGTGATGGATAATATTTTCAGGCATTTTTCCTTCGGAGTGGAAGTGCAGGCAGGAAAGCCGGTGCGTCTGCGTTTAGGGTACAATCACCTGCGCCGGCAGGAGCTGGGGTTGGCAAAGGTAAAAGGGTTCGCCGGTTTTTCAGTTGGATTAGGGCTGAATATAAAACAGTTCGCGCTCGATTACGGCTTTGCGCAATACCACAGAGACGGATTCGACCACCAGCTTTCGTTCAGGGTAAAACTGGATGAATTCGGTAAAAAAGCAAAGTAGATAGTCGTAAGCAAAAAGTCGTGAGTTGTACGTTTTTATAAATTTATACTTGCAATTATGAACTCACGACTCATGACTCACGACTTATGACTAAAAAAATCAACATAGCCATTGACGGATATTCTGCCTGCGGGAAGTCATCTACAGCCAGACAGGTGGCGAAAAGATTAGGCTATCTGTATATTGACTCCGGTGCGATGTATCGCGCCGTTACCCTTTATTTTCAGGAACATCTCATCGACCTGGACAATGCGGAAGGCATTGAACGGGCACTTCCTTTCATCGATATTGAATTTATCAAAAGAGGAGATTCCCATCATACCTTTCTGAACGGTACCGATGTGGAGGAATTCATCCGTCAGCCGGAAGTGGCGGCACTGGTTTCGGAAGTGGCCGCCATGAGCAATGTGCGCAGGATGCTGGTAAGGCAGCAACAGAAGATGGCTGTCCAGAAAGGGGTGGTGATGGAAGGCCGCGATATCGGCAGTGTGGTCATTCCGGATGCCGAATTGAAATTTTTCATGACGGCGGATGTGGACGTGCGCACCCAAAGAAGGCAGGATGAACTGCTAAAGAAAACGGGGAAATTATTTCCCCTGGAAGAACTCAAGGCGAATCTGCAGCACCGCGACCGGATAGATTCCACCCGCGCCGATTCCCCCCTGACCAAAGTGCCCGAAGCGATGGAGATAGATACCACACATCTCACTTTAGACGACCAGATTGAATGGATCTGCCGAAAGGCGGAGGAAGAAATTAACAAGGGTTAATTTTCCGGCTGTTTGTTAAACGTAACAGGACCTCATTGCAAACTTTGCGCTGAAGGGAATGTTTTTTCCTGAAAAAGGTTGTAATTTTATAGCTATGGAAATGACAGCGGACGATATAAAGATCAAAAATTCGGCGGACGAGCAAAAGACAAAAATCATCCGTCGGGAAGTGCAGCTGGCAAGCAAGGCCATTCGTGCCAAATACCCGATTTTGCAGCATCAGAATGCAATCGGGTTTTTTATCTTTTCCTTCAGCATCGCTATGATTGTGCTGTCAGCAGCATTGTACCTGCAGGGAAAAATCTCTACGTTCTGGGTGGTGGTATCCGTAGCGTTCTGGACATCCTTTTTGCACGAACTGGAACACGACCTGATTCATTACATGTACTTCAAGAAAAACAAATTCATGCACCACCTGATGATGCTGGGCGTCTGGGTATTCCGCCCGATGACCATCAATCCGTGGTTCCGCAGGGATTTGCATTTTCACCACCACCGGGTTTCCGGCACCAAAACGGATATCGAAGAGCGCGGTGTGACCAACGGGGAAAAATGGGGTTTTAAGCGTTTCATCACCACGGCGGATATCCTTTTGGGCGGCGTGCTGCGCGGCGCGCTTATCCGGAAAGACATCATCGAAGCGGTAAAAAACGGAGAGCTGCCGAGAGAGCAGGCGCTGGTGTTCAAAAAAACAAAGATCTACGGCATGATGCCGTTTACATTACTGTTGTATTTCGTCTGGTATTTCTTCCTGATTCATTATGCCATCCACGGCATAAGTGCTTTACTGCACCTGAATTATCAGAGCCCGGCACTACTGGAAGCGCAGTTTACGTGGATCAACCCGCTGGTGGCGATACTGATTTTCCCGAACCTGCTTCGCATGTTCTGCCTGCATTTCATCACGTCCAATATGCACTATTACGGCGATGTGGAGCCGGGCAACGTCATGCAGCAGACGCAGGTGCTGGACAAATGGTATTTCCTTCCCATGCAGCTGTTCTGTTTCAATTTCGGCAGCACCCATGCCATCCATCATTTTGTGGTGAACGAGACGTTTTATGTCCGCCAGCTGACCGCTTCCAAAGCCCATCAGGTCATGCGGGAGCAGGGTGTCCGCTTCAATGATATCGCATCCATCAAACGCGCCAATCGTTTTTATGAGAAAGGGTTGAAGGTGGCGTAGCGATCATTCCACTTTCTTTGAGCGGGAAAGCCCTGTGAACCGGCGAAGCCGGACTGCTGCTTAAATGCTTTTTAATGCGCAGCATGGATAAACCGCAAAAAAAACAGAAATTAAGTATTAAAGGTTTCGGGCCTGGCATTGGTGGCTAAACGCAACTATAAAACTAAACATTTTTAGCCACTTGTGCTTATGCGCTGTTAGCGGTTGTAGTTATAGTAGATAATAATTTTTATTTCCATTTATTATTTAGTCGCTGTCATTGCGTCATTATAAATAATAGATAAAATTTCGTCGTTAAAACTATATTTCGTCGAAAACTCTTTTTCAAATTTTGAACGCGTTAAGAACCAACTATTGTGCAGTTTGTTGCATATAGTTTCAGCGAATAACATGATTTTATGGATTTCAGCAATAATTTCCTTTTGAATAATAGGATCTTGGCAATATTTATCTATCTGTAGATTGTATTCTTCTCTATTCTCAATTATTGATTCTATTATTTGTCGATTTTTCATTGTCATTTATTAGCAATTACCACTAATATGTATGTTATTGTCTGCCTCATTGTCGTTGTTGTGGTCGTCCTGCCATTACCGGTAACGTTTCGGGCTTGCCGAAATGGCGATTTCGGTAAGCTTGAAGAATAAATATACCGAAAAGATTTTAAGTTGTAATTGTTTAGATTAAGAAAAATGCAGCCATTGTGGCAAGCTGGTGTTAGCTGAGGTTTTTACTCTTGGATTCTACTTTTTAGATCCATTCTTCCATGTAAAATCCTGACTATTTCAATTTTTTCTTTACGAATATTTCTATAGAATAGTATGTGCTGGCCTGCTTTGAATCCAAATATTTGAATATCAATTTCCGGATAATTTTTGCCTGCTACTTTGCCATCTGCTAAGTCTTGGCAGGAGTCTAAAAGCATAAAGTAATATATGTCAGCTTGTTTCTCCGACCAAGTATCCACGGTATAATCCCAAATGGAGGATAAATCTTGGACTGCCTTGATAGTTAAGGTAAAACTAGCCATTTTTCCTTCTAGCAGCTTTTAATTTCTCAAGATGCTTTTTGGGGTTGAAGTTTTTAGCTGCGCCACTTTCAATACCTTCTGTTATGGCTTTTTTGAGAGCAGTTATTTTAGTTTCTTCTTCTTCTAGTAGTCGAAGACCAGCTCGAATAACCTCACTTGCATTTTTAAATCTTCCAGCTGATACTTTATCATCAACAAACTCTTCAAAATAATTTCCTAGTGAAATGGAGGTGTTTCGTCCCATGAGCTTAAATTTATACAAAGTTACCAATATTTGGTAACTTTATCAAATCTTGAAGTGTTAAATAATCACCGCTAACGTCAGACTGTGAAAAAACGTCACGATCTGTTTATAAAAATAAATATAAAAAAGAATACGAACAAATATTTTTGTTTTTGAAAAATAGATTATGCAAATAGTTTCATCACAACATCGTCATCAATTATCGTTCGGCTGTTTGGAAGACAAGATAGATCAAGATAATCCGGTTCGTTTTATTGAAGCTTTCGTGGAGCATATCGAGTTGGAGAAATTGGGATTCCAAGCTCGTGCTACGAAACAAGAAGGTCGTCCGGGATTTGATGCGAAACTGTTTCTGAAGATTTATTTTTATGGCTACCTCAATGGCATTCGCTCTAGTCGCCGCTTAGCAAAAGAATGCAGCAGAAACATAGAATTACAATGGCTTTGTGTGCAACTGCAACCCAACTATCATAGCATCTGCGACTTTAGGAAAGACAATTCTAAATCACTGAGCAACACGTTTAAATTATTTGTTTCGTTTTTAAAGAATGAACAATTAGTAAGTGGCGAAACCATTTCGATAGACGGCACCAAAGTACGTGCGCACAACAGCAAGAAACAAAACTATAGTGCGAAGAAATTGGAACGTCATTTAGCGTATATCGAAATAAAAACCAACGAATACTTAAATGCTTTAGCAGAAAATGATTTGCAAGAAGATGCCATAAAGGTAAGTGATGTTGCGCAAAAGATAGAGCGATTAAAAACCAATATAATCTACTACGAACATTTACAGGAGAAGTTAGCCGAAAGTGGCGACACTCAAATCAGCATAACGGATGCTGATGCACGCGCACTGCTGGTGCAAGGTCAAGTGGTAGAAGTGGCTTACAACGTACAAGCTGCGGTAGATGCCAAACATAATTTAGTAGTAGCCACACACACCAGCAACAAGAATGACCGCAATGCTTTGAGTGCTATAGCAAAAGAAGCCAAAGTAAATTTAGAAGTAGAAACCTACACTGCATTAGTAGATAAAGGCTACCATAACGGCGGGCAAATACAGCAATGTCAGGATGCAAATATTACGACGATAGTAGCAGCACCGACACTGGTCAACAGCAATGAATACGGTACTACAGCAGCCTATATGGTCACCCAATTTACGTACAACAAAACAACGGATACGTACACATGTCCTCAAGGCGAAACACTCAGTACCACAGGTACGTGGCACAAGAAGACGAGAGAAAGAGACAGCTATCAGTTTAAAAAATACAGAACACCGAAATGCAAAACATGTGCGGTAAAACATTTGTGTACCGGACGACAAAAAGGTGGCAGAGAACTGGATAGAAGTGAATATGCAGAAGCGGTAGAGATTAACAACACGAACTATAAAAACAATGCAGCGTTATACAGAAAACGACAGGAGATTAATGAGCATATCTTTGGCACGATAAAGCGAAAATGGAGTTATTATTATACAGATTTGAAAGGCTTGGAGAAAGTGAATGGTGAATATAGCTTGATCATGCTGGTGTATAATATGAAACGATGCTTTAAGATAGTAGGAATAGAAAACTTGATTGCAAAAATCAAAAATTGGCAACCGGAATATCCTAAACCTATACTATTTGCAAGTATTTTGGCTTTAAAAGAATCGATTTACTGTATGATTTATTTTAGCAAGAAAAATAGTGCAATAAAAACGGCAGACTAAAAGGGAAAGTATCGCTGTTTGGTAGAAATGTACGCAACAGAAAAAACGATTTTTTTCTAAAACATCAGTTTTTTCACAGCCTAACGTTTCGGGGCTTTGCGTTAGGCGGGAAATCGAAGCACAAAAGCTGATATTATTACTAAAGTTCAATTGAAAAACTACTATTGAATTTTGCACTTCAGCCCGCCTGACGCAAAACCCGCTATGCATGTTGCACAACTAAACTACAAATGTTTTACAAAATAAACGAATGTTTATATAAAAAATAATATAAAAGTTATTTTATAATTATTTTTGTATCATGCAAGGACGAAAAGAATATTCACCAAAAATGATTTATCAGGTTCATCTCCATGATCTGGTTTAGATACAAAATCTTACGTAATTCCATAATATTATAGGTCTTTTTCTTGTTAAAAACACATTAATTTGCCTAAAATCAGTCATTATTTCATCTTCAGACTTTCAAATTACCTAATAATCAAGTATCTTCGCAGTCCGAATTTTTGAGATTTATCCCCGGAATTTGGCGAGAAATTAATATTGTTAACCTTTAAAATGAGTCAATTTTGACAGAACAACCAGAAATTCCGGCATTAGATGCAGTAGACGACATCATTCCGGTACACAAAGAAAAAGAAGTAATCGAACAGGAAACGGTGGACTTGAAAATCCCTGTTATCAAAGCGGAAGAGTTCGATTGGAACATCAGCAAACGCGGTGCCAACAAGTACAGCAAAGAGAAAATCGCGGAGCTGGAAACCTTGTACGACCAGACCTTCAAACAGGTGGAAGACAACGAAATCGTGAAAGCTATCGTAACGGCTATCACGGATTCAGATGTGATTTTGAACATCGGCTTCAAATCAGACGGTATGATTCCGAAATCGGAATTCAAGGACATGACCGATCTGAAAGTGGGTGACGAAGTGGATGTGTACGTTGAAAACAAAGAAAACAAGAAAGGACAATTGATCCTGTCCCGTAAAAAAGCCAAATTAACCAAGGCATGGGATTACATCTGCGAAGCCAACCAGAATGACACGGTGGTGAAAGGCCGTATCATCAGCAAAACCAAAGGCGGCCTGATCGTGGACTTATTCGGTATGGAAACATTCTTACCGGGTTCTCAGATTGATGTGAAGCCGATTACCGACTACGATCAGTTTGTAGGTAAGACGATGGAATTCAAGGTGGTGAAAGTGAACGAGGCTATCAAGAATGCAGTCGTTTCCCACAAAGCACTGATTGAAAGCGACCTGGAATCCCAGCGTCAGGAAATCATCGGCAAACTGGAGAAAGGACAGGTGCTGGAAGGCACCATCAAAAACATCACGGACTTCGGTGCATTCATCGACTTAGGCGGTGTGGACGGTTTATTGTATATCACGGATATTTCATGGGGACGTATCAACCACCCGAATGAGGTGTTGAAAATGGATCAGAAGCTGCAGGTGGTGGTAATCGATTACGATGACAACAAAAAACGTATCTCTTTAGGTTTAAAACAATTACAGCCGCATCCATGGGATTCATTGCCGGAAGGAATTGAAGTGGGCGCTAAGGTGAAAGGCAAGATCGTGAACATCGAAGATTACGGCTCTTTCCTGGAAATCACACCGGGCGTAGAAGGCCTGATCCACGTATCAGAAGTTACCTGGAGCAACCAGCCTATCAACTCACGCGATTACTTCAAGCTGGGTGATGAGTACGAAGCGGTGGTGGTGACGCTGGATAAGGACGAACGCAAAATGTCATTGAGTCTGAAACAGATGGGAGAAGATCCTTGGAAACACATCTCAGAAAAATATCCTGTCGGAACCAAAATGAAAGGATTGGTGAAAAACATCACGCCTTACGGTGTATTCGTTGAACTGGACGATGTCATCGGCGGTATGGTACACATTTCCGATCTATCCTGGACGAAACGTTATAACCACCCAAGTGAATTTACCAAAATCGGTAATGAACTGGATGTAGTGGTATTGGAGATAGATGTGGACAACAAGAAAATCGTACTGGGTCACAAACAACTGGAAGAAGATCCTTGGGATACATTCGAGTCATTGTTCCCAATCGGGTCTATCCATGAAGCTACCGTGCTGAAACGCGAAGACAAGGGAGCGGTGGTTCAGTTGCCATACGGTATTGAAGCATTTGCACCTACCCGTCACATCAAGAAAGAAGACGGTAAACTGGCGGAAGTGGATGAAGTATTGCCGTTCAAGGTGCTGGAGTTCGACAGAGATGACAAACGTATCATCGTTTCTCATACCCGTGTGAACGAAGACAAGAGACTGGACGACAAGAAAGCCGTTGAAGGCGAGAAGAAAAAGGAAGCTAAGAAAACGAAAGATGCCGTGAAGGAAACCAACAGCAAGATTGAAAAATCGACGTTGGGAGATATCGACGCTCTTTCCGATCTGAAAGCTAAAATGGAAGGCAAAGGAGAGTAATTTCCCCTTTCAGGTATATTTTGAAGCCCGTTCTGTACAGAACGGGCTTTTTTATGCACAATGGTCTTAAACTTTAACATTACCAAAACTTTAATCATTTTCTTTCAAAACAAAAATCCGTATTTTTGCACCGATTCTACGATTTGTTACACTAAACACACAAAAATGAATGATAAAGGTGTCAAGAACCCTTCTGCGGATTTGACAAAATCAGGTTTCCACCACACATCAGCGAATTGGAATTTAACACGTGAAGAACTGATACAAAGAACCCTCGACCTCAATCTGGGCGTTTTAAATGATACAGGCGCCCTTTGCATCGATACCGGCGAATTTACCGGCCGGTCTCCCAAAGATAAATTTACCGTAAAAGATGCGCTGACCGAAAACGCGGTGGACTGGAATAACATCAACCAGCCCTATTCTCCCGAGCATTTTGACAGATTGCAGGCAAAAGTGATTGCACACCTCGACAACCAAAAGGAAATTTATGTCCGTGATGTGTTTGCCTGTGCCGACCCGCATTATCAGCTGAATATCCGGGTGGTAACGGAAACGCCGTGGGCGAGTTTGTTCGCGGATAATATGTTCATCCGCCCTTCAGTAGAAGAGATACAGTCGTTTGTACCGGAATGGACGATTCTGTGTGCGCCTCAGTTTTATGCCAACCCGGCGGAAGACGGCACGCGTCAGCACAATTTCTCTATCATCAACTTCACGAAAAAGGTGATACTGATAGGCGGCTCCGGCTATACCGGCGAAATTAAGAAAGGCATCTTTACCGTACTGAATTTCGAATTGCCGCACCTGAAAAATGTGCTGAGCATGCACTGTTCCGCCAACATCGGCAATGACGGTGATACCGCCTTATTCTTTGGCTTGTCAGGAACCGGTAAAACCACACTATCCGCTGATCCGAACCGGAAACTGATAGGCGACGACGAGCACGGCTGGAGTGCGGAAGGGGTATTCAATTTTGAAGGCGGCTGTTATGCAAAATGCGTGGACCTGACGGAAGAAAAGGAACCGGATATTTTCCGGGCCATCAAACCGGGCGCCATCCTGGAAAACATCCGTTTCTTTGACGGAACCAACAAGGTGGATTTTGAGAATGTCAGTGTGACGGAAAACACGCGTGTTTCCTATCCGTTGTATCATATCAACAACATAGCCGTTCCGTCTGTCGGAACAATTCCCAAGAATATTTTCTTCCTGAGTTACGACGCATTTGGTGTGCTGCCTCCGATAACAAAATTAACCGAAGCACAGGCGATGTACCTGTTCATCTCCGGATATACCTCCAAAGTGGCGGGAACGGAAGCCGGTGTAACGGAACCACAGACGACCTTCTCCGCTTGTTTCGGCGCGGCATTCTTACCCTTGCATCCGACGAAATATGCGGAAATGCTGGGTAAAAAATTGAAAGAAAGCGGTGCCAATGTTTGGCTGATCAATACCGGTATGACCGGCGGCGTTTACGGCGTCGGAAGCCGGATGAGTCTGAAGATTACTCGTGGATTGATTACAGCGGCGTTAAATGGCCAGCTGAATGAAGTGGAGTATGAAACGTTACCGATTTTCAACTTCCGGATTCCTGTCAGTTGCCCGGATGTACCAGGCGAAGTGCTGAATCCGAGAAATACCTGGTCGGACAAGGCGGCATACGATGCGAAGGCGGCGGAACTGGCGGTGAAATTCAACGACAACTTCAAGAAATATGCTTCACAGGCGAATGAAGAGATCTTAGCGGCTGCGCCGAAAGTTTAAACTCATGCCAAGATATTCGTAGCAGGATATAATTATTAAAGAAATTCCCGCGAAAGCGGGAATTTCTTTTTTTTAAATAATTTAATATGTACCGGTTGTCGTAGTGGGTTCAATCAACAGCACGTGGCGAAAAAAAACTGTACGACCTGAATTGTCGTGCGCACGGGCAGTTTTGCAAGGTGTATTTGATGATTGGGAATACAGACATTCATGATGGACTTGCATGTTAAGACAATTTTACGAAGTCAGATTTTTGAGCTGAAGGTAAGTGCGCGGCTAAAGTGCCTTTGATTGGACTTGACTTTTTTGTTTCTTTTTGTGTCAAGACAAAAAGAGAATACAGTTAATTCGTTCAATAATGATAAATTTACAAATCATGAATTGCTGTTTTTAATGGTGTATGATAAGACTACACATATTCCAGTGATGGAACACTTCTACACCATCCAGGGGGAAGGGTTCTACACAGGCCATGCCGCCTATTTTATCCGGCTGGCAGGCTGTGACGTGGGTTGTGTCTGGTGTGATGTGAAAGCATCCTGGACAGTGGAGGAGAGTCAGCTCCTGCGGATAGAGGACCTGGTGCAGGAAGCCCTGAAATATCCCGGTCGGCTTATCGTTCTTACCGGCGGAGAGCCGCTGATGTATGATTTGTCTTTCCTGACCCAAAAGTTAAAGGCAAACGGATTTCAAATCAATATCGAAACGTCCGGTGCGTATCCGTTAAGCGGAATAGTGGATTGGATATGCGTTTCTCCTAAAAAATTTAAGGCACCTTTGAAAGAAGTAGTAGAAAAAGCAAACGAATTAAAGTGCATTATTTTTAATAAATCTGATTTTGATTTTGCTGAACAAAACTGCTTACTGGCTACTAAAGACTGCTTACTATATTTACAAACAGAATGGAGCAAACAGGAACAAATGATGCCCCTGATGATAGAATATGTGAAAGCGCACCCTGAATGGTCTTTGTCGCTGCAAACACATAAATATTTAAATATTCCGTAGAAACCAGGGGAACAGTTTATGTATCATACGTTGTAGCATGGTTTTTGTATAAAGAAAAGCAATGAGAAGATTATTCATTCTGATACTGGTGACGAGCTTCACCTGTCACCACTCGGTGGCCCAACAGGTTTCTGAGAAGGCGATGGCGGGCTATTTAAAGGCAAAGGAATACGGCAGCAGGACACAGTGGGAAGAGGGGATAACGGAACTGGAAATGGTCATTAAACTGGAACCCGATTTTACACCCGCTAAAACCATGATGGCGGAATATTTATATGCACTTCGCAGGTATCAGGAGTCTGCAGCAATACTGGTAAGTTGTGTAAACGATAAAACTTTTCCTGCCAAATCCATTTTCTTTTTATCGGAAACCTATCTGAAGCTGAACAATCCGGATAAGGCGAAATTATATGCGGAACAATACCTCGCCCAACCTGTGAAAAATCCGACTGCTGCCCAGAAAGCGGAACAGACGGTTAGGAATGCCAACTTTGCTTCGGAAGCCAAAAAGCATCCCGTTGCGTTTAACCCGAAAAATCTGGGTGCTGACATTAATACGAAAAATCTGGAGTACTTTCCGTACATGACGCCGGATGGCAGACTGCTGGCGTTTACGAGGCTGGATGGCCGTGAAGAGAACTTGTACCTGGCACAAAAGACGGATACGGGTTTTGCTGCGGCCGTTTCTTTTGGTGAGCCGATTAACACAGAAGAGAATGAAGGCGCCGAAACCATGAATGCGGATGGAACACTTTTGTTCTTTACCGGATGTAACCGTCCGGATGGCTATGGAAGTTGTGATATTTATTTTTCGCAGAAAATCAATAATAGGTGGACCTCGCCTGCGGGCATCGGGAAACCCATCAATGCGGGTTCGTGGGAGGCGCAGCCGAGTTTTTCTTCGGATGGAAGAGCCCTGTATTTTGCAAGCAACCGCAAAGGCGGTTTTGGCGGGAAAGATATCTGGGTAAGCTATCTGGACAATCAGATGAAATGGAGCGAACCGCAGAATCTGGGCCCGGGTATCAATACGTCGTTTGACGATCAATGTCCGTTTATACATGCCGATAACCAGACCTTATATTTTACATCCAACGGATGGCCGGGCATGGGCGGCGGTGATATCTACTTTTCCAGAAAGACGGATACCGGCTGGACAAAGGCGGAAAATCTGGGATATCCGATTAACACCGAGAACGATGACAATGGCCTGACCGTTTCCTTTGACGGCAAGACTGCCTTTCTGGCTTCCAGCAGGGCGGGCGGTTTCGGCGGACTGGATATCTATAGTTTTGATTTGCCTGAAACAGCGCAGCCAAAGAAGATTACCTATATCAAAGCTGTTGTGAAAGATGCCGTCAGCAAACAGTTGCTGGTGGCCGATTATTCCATCATTGATTTAGAAACCAGGAAAGAGATTTACAAAGGCGCCTCTGTGAACGGAACCTTTTTTGTGAGTATGGAAGCGGACAAGAATTATGCATTGCAGATTCAAAAGGAAAAATACCTGTTCTACTCGCAGAATATAAACCTGAAAGTGGCCGCTTCCCAGCTAAAACCCTATGAACTCGAAGTGTTGCTGGAGCCAATAACGGCGAACAGTAAAATTGTACTGAATAATGTATTCTTTGACTTTGATAAGAGTGAATTGAACATAACTTCTTCTGTTGAGTTGGACAAGGTGGCGCAGCTGCTGCAAAAAAATCCGGCGGTGCGGATAGAGATAGCAGGACATACCGACAATAAAGGGGATGATAGATACAACCAGCAGCTTTCCCAACAGCGGGCGGAAAGCGTTGTGCTGTACCTGATGCAGAAAGGCATTGATAAAACGCGATTGACAGCAAAAGGATATGGTGAGGCGCAGCCTGTTGCCCCGAATGATACGGAAGAAAATAAGGCGAGGAACAGGAGAACAGAACTGAAGGTGTTGGGCAACTAGATGGCGCTTCGGATCTTTAATAGTTTTTCAAGCAAATTTCTCACTTCATCCAGCTTCAGCATGTTCGTGCCGTCGCTGAGTGCTTTTTCCGGATTCGGATGTGTTTCTAAAAAGATACCGTTTGCACCGGCGACAATGGCACATTTGCTTAAGGTTTCAATGAATTCAGGCTTTCCGCCGCTGATGCCTTCACTTTTGTTGGGCTGCTGTACGGAATGCGTGGCGTCGAATATGACCGGAAACCCTGTTTGCTGCATCAGGGAAATATTCCTGAAATCTACGATTAGGTCGTTGTATCCGAACATCGTTCCGCGCTCTGTCAGAAGTATATGGTTGTTGCCGGTGGATAATACTTTCTCTACGGCAAACTGCATCATCTCTGCTGAAACAAACTGACCTTTCTTGATATTGACGGCCTTTCCTGTTTTTCCGGCGGCAATCAGCAATTCGGTCTGACGGCACAGGAATGCGGGTATCTGGATCACATCCACGATATCTTTCACCTTATCGCAATCGGTCGTTTCATGCACGTCCGTTAAAACGGGAATCTTAAAATGTGATTTTACATCCGCCAAAATCTGCAGCGCTTTTTCTTCCCCAATCGTGGTGAAGGAATCCAGCCTGCTTCGGTTCGCTTTTTTAAAGGAGGCTTTGAAAATAAAAGGGATGGACAGCTCAGTGGTGATGGTCTTTAGCTTTTCCGCAGTCTCAAAGCAGCCCTCACTCGACTCCACAACGCATGGCCCGGCTATCAGGAAAAATGTATCAGTGTTTATTTTCATATTTTTACCACTAAGAATTTTACCACTTAAGGCACATTAGAAACTAAAGATATTACAATAAATCTGAAAAATATTGATTGACCAAAGAAGTCGTGTTGCTGACAATATTATCTGAATTAAAATTAATGAGTAATCCTTTGGGCTTTTTCAATAGTTTCATGTATGTTAATAATTGCGCATTATATAAAGGGAGCATAGTTTCTACCGCTTTTAATTCCACAATTATCAAATCTTCCATGAGAATATCTAATCTTAAATCGCAGTCAACTTCTATGTTCTTATATTTTACAGGAATCTTTAGTTGTGAAAGAATATTGAAATTCTTATTCCTTAATTCTTCTTCTAAACATTTTTGATAAATGGATTCCAGTAATCCTGGCCCCAATTCTTTGTGAACTTCTATAGCGCAGCCTACAATTTTATAAGCTAAATCATTTACGTATTTCTGTGTTATATCCACGATTGATTTGCCTGTTTTTTATACTTAAGTTACTCAGTGTCCTCAGTGGTTTCAATCAGTAATTGTATTTCTCTTTCCATCGGTCTTTCAGGAATTTTCTCAACTCATTTTCACGGGCATTATTGCCGGGTTCATAAAATTTCGTTCCTTTGATTTCATCCGGCAGGCATTCCATTTCTGTAAAATTGTCTTCGAAATGATGCGCATACTGATAGCCCTTATGGTAGCCCAGTTGCTTCATGAGTCTGGTCGGCGCATTGCGCAAATGCAGCGGCACGGATAAATCGCTGGTTCGTTCTGCCAGCGCCAGCGCATCGCCGACGGCCATGTAGGAGGCATTGCTTTTGGGGGAAGAAGCGAGATAGGTCACACATTGCGACAATATAATCCTGCATTCCGGATAGCCTATTTTCTCGACGGCATCAAAGGTGGCATTCGCCAGCAGCAGTGCATTCGGATTGGCATTGCCGATATCTTCGCTGGATAGAATCAGCAGGCGGCGTGCAATGAACTTCGGGTCTTCTCCGCCGTGTATCATGCGTGCCATCCAGTATAAGGCGGCATTCGGGTCACTGTTGCGGATGGACTTGATAAACGCGGAAATGATGTCGTAATGCTGTTCACCGCTTTTGTCATAACGGGAAATATAGGTTTGTACGATTTCTTCCACAAAGACATTGGTAATGGTGCGGTTTTCTTTCAGGTTCTCGGAAACCAATTCCACCACGTTCAGCAGTTTTCGTGCATCTCCGCCGGAAAAATAAAACAGCGCTTCGTATTCTTTGACGGTGATGTTTTCTTTCTTTAAAATTTCATCTTCCTGCAAAGCGCTGTCGATAATCTTTTTCAAATCCTCCCTTTCCAGTGATTTGAGAACATACACCTGGCAGCGTGATAACAGTGCCGAGTTGACTTCGAACGAAGGGTTTTCGGTGGTGGCGCCGATTAAAATCAAGGTGCCGTTTTCGACAGCGCCCAGCAATGCATCCTGCTGCGATTTATTGAAACGGTGAATCTCATCGATAAATAAAACGGTCTGCCCTATTTCTTTGGCGTTTTCAATAACACTCCTGATTTCTTTCACACCTGCGGAAATGGCACTCAACTGTTCAATGGGTAAATTCGCATGACTGGCTAACACCCTCGCTAAAGTGGTTTTGCCCACACCCGGTGGCCCCCAGAAAATCATCGAATGGAGCTTGCCTTTTTCAATCAGTTGTCGTAATGCCTTGCCTTTGCCCAATAAATGCTCCTGACCTGCAATCTGGTCTATCGTTTTCGGGCGCATTCGTTCGGCAAGCGGTCTTAGCATGGAAATGTAAAATTATAATTATAAAACTACAAAATTCGGAATTCGTTATTCGGAATTCGTAATTTTATTTCATGTACAAACTCCTTCGCTGGTTTTTATTCAAGATGGATGCGGAAAAGGCACACCATTTCACACTCCAGTCGCTTCGCCTGTTGATAAAGATTCCATTCGTAAGATGGATAATGGCAAGACTGTATGCTGTTGAAGATAAGCGGTTGGAACGCAACGTGTTCGGACTGACTTTTAAAAATCCGGTAGGATTGGCGGCAGGGTTGGATAAAAATGCGGAATGTATCGAGGCTTTTTCGGCGGTTGGTTTCGGATTTGTGGAAATCGGAACCGTCACTCCGCTGCCGCAGCCCGGTAATGAGAAACCAAGGCTGTTCCGTTTGACAGAAGATAAAGCCATTATTAACCGGATGGGTTTTAATAATGAAGGGATGGATGCCGTTAAAGACAATATAATTAAATCTCCAGTCTCACATCTCCAATCTCAGATTATCATCGGCGGGAATATCGGTAAGAATAAACTTACGCCCAATGAACAGGCAGTTGATGATTATATCAGGTGCTTTGATACATTGTATGATGTGGTAGATTATTTTGTGGTAAATGTCAGTTCGCCGAATACCCCGAATTTACGGGCCTTACAGGAGAAAGAACCCCTGAAGCATATCCTGTTTTCCCTGCAGGAAAGAAATAAACTACAGAAAAAACAAAAACCCATCCTCTTAAAAATTGCGCCGGATTTGACGGAAGAACAACTCGATGATATCATAGAGATTGTGTCGGAAACAAAACTGGCGGGTGTGGTGGCTACGAATACCACCGTTTCACGCGATAATTTATCGGCAGATAAGAACAGGGTAGAACAAATGGGAGCAGGAGGATTGAGTGGAAAACCATTGACTCAAAAATCAACGGAAATTATCCGATATATACATCGTAAGTCAGCAGGCCGAATTCCGATTATTGCCGTGGGGGGCATTATGAATGCGCAGGATGCACTGGACAAACTAAATGCAGGGGCTGCCTTGGTGCAGTTGTATACCGGCTTTATTTACGAGGGACCGGAGCTGATAAAAGAAATCAATCAGCGGTTGTTGGAAGGGTAAGTGCCTTACAGTGTGTCGGAAATCTTATCCAGCAGATCTTCTTTTTTTCTGCGTGAAACTTCTATTTCAGTACCGTTCATCATGATGACCTGCCCGCCATCGCCGCGCACATAACGGCGGATATGTTTCAGGTTGATGATATGTGACTGATGTACGCGCACAAAATCATAATCTTCGAGCAACTCTTCGAAATATTTCAATGGCTTGGAGGACATGATCATCTCGCCGGTGGTGAGGTAGATTTTGGTGTACGATGAATCTGCATCCACATGTATGATTTCATCCAGTGAAGCGAAGTAAATGCCTTCCAGCGTGGAAATGGCCAGTTGTTTTTTGCTTAATTCCTTATGGTTGATTTTGTGTTCCAGCAATTCAAACTGCCTGTTTTTGATTTCTTCCGATTTCCTGATGGATAAGCGATGTACCGCACGTACCAGTTCTTCCGGGTCGACGGGTTTGAGCAGATAATCCAGTGCGCTGAAACGGAATGCCTTAACGGCATACTGACTGTATGCAGTGGTAAAAATCACTTCAAAAGGACAGTGGTAATTGTAGTGTGCCAGCAGCTCAAAACCATTTTTGCCCGGCATCTCCACATCGAGGAATACCACATCCGTGCCTTCTGCCTCTATGGCGGCAATGGCACTGTCCACGCTGTCGCATTCCTCCGTTACGGTAACCTGCGGACAGAATTTTTCTATCAGTTTGTGCAGCGCCAAACGATTGTTTTTTTCATCATCTACCAGAATGGCATTTATCTTTTCCATACTTATTGTTTGTGTCGGTGAAAATGTTAACTCAATTCCATTTTAATAATCACTTTTGTCCCGGAAGGCACATGAGCATCATCATACAAATCTATAATTTCTACCTCATAATGGGTATCCTTGATTTTGTGTAATGTTTCAAACATTTCTTTTGTAATAAGGGTACCCAGCGATTTGTGTTTCTTCGACAGGTTTAATTCAAATGCTTTAACACGTCCTATTCCGTTGTCTTCTATCTCGCATATGCAGCTGTTGCTTTCTTTGTAAAACCGGATATGAATGTTTTTTCCCCCTTCCTTTTTAATCAGGCCGTGCCAGATGGCATTCTCCACATACGGCTGTATCAGCATGGACGGCATCTCTACGGAATACACATCTATGTTTTCAACGCTGATGTCGTAATTAAACTTCTGGTCGAAACGCAGGGATTCCAGTTCTAGGTATAATTTAAGGTTATCAATGACGTCATTCAAGGGGATGAACGTTTTTACTGAATTTTCCAGGACAGAACGCACTAACCTTGATAATTTGGTAAGATAGGTGGATGCCTGCATATTCTGGTCGGAAAGAATCATAGCCTGAATCGAGTTCATGCAGTTGAAGATAAAATGCGGATTCATTTGTGCCACCAATGCTTTCAGCTTGATCTCTGCCAGTTGCTTCTCGTACTCCGTCTTTTGTTTAACTAACTGCATTTTTTCCTTCTCTTTTTTTCGTGCCATCTGGATGCGGTTGGTGATAAACCGGTAACTGAAGATAAGCGATGCTATCACCGCAATGATTTTAAACCACCATGTTTGCCATATCATCGGTTTAATCCGGAAGGAAAAAGAGGCGGTATTGGAAGACCAAACACCATCATTATTGCTGGAACGAACATAAAATATATAATTGCCCGGAGGTAATTTCGTATAGGAAACATAATTCCGTGCTGTTTGAGTCCAGTTTCTGTCATATCCTTCCAGTCTGTATTCAAACCTGTTTTTTGGTGTGTTGGAATAGTCACTCGAGATAAATTCAAAAGAGATGTTGTTTTGCTTATTCTCCAGTTTTATTCGTTTGGACTGTGTGCTATATGCATCGTAATCCAATAGCTGGTCATCTATTCGTATGCTGGTAATATTTGCAGTCGGTTTAAAAGAGTTAAACGGGATTTTGTCGGGTTCTACGATGTTAAATCCGTTCATACCCCCGAAAAGCAGGTCATTTTTTCCGGTCTTGAAATAAGAGCCTCCGTTAAATTCGTTGCTCTGTAACCCATCGTTGACGTCATAGTTTCTGAATTGCTTGATTGAAGGATCAAAGACAGAAATGCCGCGGTTGGTGCTCATCCAGAGTTTTCCGGAATTATCTTTCAATATACCATGTATGAAATTATTGCTGAGTCCGTTTCTTTCGGTGAATATGACATCTATTTTTTTCTTCAGCTTGTTAAAAAGGAACAGCCCGCCATTACTGGTACCTATCCAGATGTGTGTCTCATCTTCCTTCAGCAGACAGTTTAGTTGGTCCGTCTTAAAGTATTTGTCGTTGATAATTCTTAATTCCTTTTCATTCAGCAAGCCATCTGACAATGAAATATGAAATATTCCGGATGATGTGGCTATCCACCAGGTACCGTCATCATTTTCCAGGATATAGTTTGGAAAAAAAATATTCCAGTTGATATTGATGTTAATTGGTTCAAATCCGTTCTTCAGCGGATTAAAATGGTGTAAATTATGTTCGTCAAAGGCGTATAATTCACCCGCTTTCGTTTCAAATAATCGGATATTGTTGTAAGCCGGTATTTTTAAGTTGTCATTCCTCTTGTTAGGACTCAGAAAATAACGCCTAAAGGCATTGGTGTACGCATCAAATTTGCAGATGCCATTCAACGTGCCCGCCCACAATTGACCATAGTGGTCAATGAGCAGGTTTTGTACTATGTCATTCGTCAATGAATTTCCAAATCCGTTATTTCTCCAGTTAGAAAAGATGTTGTTTTTGATGTCATATTTATACAATCCGCCACCATCCGTTCCAATCCAGATGTTTTCGTTGTTGTCTTCCGCAAAACACAGTACATATTTATTGGTTAGCCAGGTTGTCTTGAATGGTTCTTGTGTAATGAGTTTGAACTTGTATTTATAGTGGGAGTGAACCGCCACACCGGAACCTTTTGTTCCAGCCCATAACGTACCTCCGTTGTCAATCAGCAGGCTCATTATCTTGTTGTCCGGAATGGAGTTTAAATTATACGGGTCACTCTGATATTCTATGAACCTGCTTCTGTTTACATCATAAATCAATATACCGTGCTGCAGCGTTCCTATGTATATATTTCCAAGTTTCCCAACCGCTATTGACGTTATCTTATCCTGAATACCCTGAAATAAGGGCCTGAGAGCTGAAAAGGAATCAATAACCGTTAAATCCTTATCAATTGAATATAAGCCTTCATTTGTGCCAATCCAGTACCTGTCAGATTTATCTCTTACTATACCATTTATTTTTTTAGGTACAAGTTTGCCAAGCAGGTCGTAGTTGTTTTTATTTCGAATAAGCTTTGTGCTGATATCATAGGTATAAAGATTATTATCCCGTCCGGCAAGCAAGAAATGATGTATGTCACACTTGCAGATAATCTCTTTATAGGCATTCATGGGTTCAACACTTACCGTATAATCGTTGTTTTCCCTGTCCCGTTCTACCAGTCTCATTTTATAAAGACTGTATGGGGTTTGTACCCATACCGTAATACTGTCTTCCGTGACTAATTTTTTTATCTGGGCAGGATTCTCAAGCGTTATATACTTTTTCGATTCGAAAAAATATATACTTAAGCCTTTTTCAGTACCAATCCAAAACACTCCCGGAGAAGATTCGGTAACGCAGGTGGTGAAATTGGATACCAAAGAATTCTTATTTTCATTGTCCTTGGATAATTTGAGAAAGTCATATCCGTTATAGCGGTTCATGCCTTCGTCCGTACAAAACCAGATGAAACCCTTGCTGTCCTGATAGATATTGTGGATGCTGTTATGAGATAATCCGTTCTTTATATCGATGACTTCAAAGCGGAGTTGTTCGATATCCAATGCATGCAGGAGGTTGTTTTTGCTGCAGATGACCAATCCTAAGAATGCGAAATATCTGAAAATACGTTTCACAGACAAACAATATACAAAATATTGGAAGATAAAACAGCCGGGAATTCGGTAAAAATAAAATGGGATGCATCATCTGCACCCCAAATGCAAGATAGAAACATAAAAACCCACTACTTCATAACATATCATTCTTGTTTGAGAACTTTATTAATGAATGATACGAAGGGTTAAACGTGAATTTAACCTTTCAAAGTTAGTATTTGTCAATTGTTTTAATAGGGGGATTAGTATTTGGCTGTGATATCCGATTGTTTGGTATAGGCAGATTGGAATTTGGTAAAGCTAGTTTACTTGAAACCTGCAATGGATTTGTAAACGCAGATAATATTTCAATGCATGCATTGAAATATTATCAAATCATTACTTACCAAACAAACGTTTGATAAAATCTGCCCGATTGATTATTTTTAGTCTCTTAATTCCAAGAAAGTGCCTAAGCAAAAAGTAAGTGTCGAAGATATTTTAAAACAGTCGCTGAAGCTTTTTCGTCAGAAAAGCTATCACAACACTTCGATAGCTGATATAGCTGCAGCCTGCGGCCTGCTCAAAGGTAGTTTGTACCATTACTTCCCCAGTAAAGAGGCACTGATGAGTGCAGTCATTAAATATGCACATGAGTTTTTCCAGAAAGAAGTTTTTTCCATTGCCTATGACCAAACCCTGACGCCGCAGCAACGCATGGAAAAGATGTTCAAAAAATCTGAAAGGGCCTTGTTGTCCGATGGAAACATTATGGGAAACATTGGAGTGGAAACGGCGCGTGCCATACCTGAATTTGCAGAGCATATCCGTGATTTTTACAAAGAATGGATGAGTGCGGTGGAATACGTTTTCAAAGAAATCACCAATGAGGACGATGCCAAGAAACTGTCGGAACAGACCGTGGCTGAATTTGAAGGGGCGGTTATGATGACCCGCATCTTTAAAGATGCCAGGTATATTAAAAATGCTTATGACCGCTTATTAAGCCGATTTGCCGCATATACTTTGGCAGATCTTAAACAAAATAACTAATCATTTCATTATATAATTATACAAACTGAACATGGAAGCAAAAACACAAAACAGAGCTATTAAAAAAGTAGCCGTATTGGGTTCAGGCGTCATGGGTTCAGGTATCGCATTGCATTTAGCCAATATCGGCCTTGAAGTGCTGTTGCTGGATATCGTACCATTCGACCTGAAAGAAGAGGAAAAGGCAAATCCCAAAATGCGGAATAGAATCGTGAATGACGCATTCGCATTTGCCTTGAAGTCAAAACCGGCACAGGCATACAGTGCAGCCTCTGCAGCGAGAGTAACGTTGGGCAACTTCGACGACGACATGCCGAAGATTAAAGATTGCGACTGGATCATTGAAGTCGTTATCGAACGCCTGGATATCAAACAGCAGGTGTTTGAAAAAGTTGATAAATTGAGAAAGCCGGGAACACTGGTAACCTCCAATACTTCCGGTATTCCTATCCATCTGATGACGGAAGGCAGGAGCGAAGATTTCCAGAGACATTTCTGCGGAACGCACTTTTTCAACCCTCCCAGATACCTGAGATTGCTGGAAATCATCCCAACGGCCAAAACAGACCAGAGCGTAGTGGATTTCCTGATGCACTACGGTGATGTGTTCCTCGGAAAAGAAACGGTATTGTGTAAAGATACGCCGGCGTTCATCGCGAACCGTGTCGGTGTATACGCGATGGCAAAAGTATTCCAGTTGACTCAGGAGTTAGGATTGACCATCGAAGAAGTGGATGCGTTGACAGGTCCGGCGATCGGTCGTCCGAAAACAGGCACCTTCAAATTGTCTGATTTGGTGGGTAACGATACCGGTACGAAAGTAATGATGGGCATCAAGGAAAATTGTCCGAACGACGAGCAGGCAGGTGCATTCGAAGTGCCGGCCTATGTTCAGTTCTTACTGGATAACAAATTTTTTGGTAACAAATCCAAGAAAGGATATTACTACAAAGACGAGAAAAGAAATTCATTCTCCCTGCGTTTAGATACCTTGCAGTACGAGCCAACCGGAAAACCGAAATTTGCATCACTGGATGCCTCCAAAAAAGTGGAGAGTTTAAGTGAAAAAGTAAATGCATTCATCAAAGCGGACGATAAAGGGGCACAACTGGTGAAACGTTCTTTGGCAGGTTTATTTGCGTATGTTTCCAACCGTGTTCCTGAAATCTCAGATGTGTTATATGCAGTGGACGATGCGCTGCGTGCAGGTTTTGCATGGGAAATCGGTCCGTTCCAGTACTGGGATATCGTAGGTGTTCAGAAAGGGATAGAACTGGCGGAGGCAGATGGCTTAGCCATTAGCCAGTGGGTTAAGGATTTTGTGGATGCAGGAAATACGTCTTTCTACAAAGTGGAAAACGGTGTAAAAAAATATTACGACCAGGCTTCTAAAGCTTACAAAACGATTACGGGCGCTGAATCATTCATCATTCTGGATAATTTACGCGGCAACAAACCGGTTTGGAAAAACAGCGGCGGCACCTTACACGATATCGGCGACGGTGTGTTGAATCTGGAGTTCACATCCAAAATGAATTCATTGGGCGGTGATGTATTGCAGGCTATCAACAAATCCATTGAAATCGCGGAAGGCGGATACAAAGGATTGGTCATTGGAAACGATGCGCCCAACTTCTCCGTAGGGGCCAACCTGATGATGATTGCCATGCTGGCGATGGATCAGGAATATGATGAACTCGATATCGCGGTCCGTCAGTTCCAGCAAACGACCATGCGTTGCAGATATTCATCCGTTCCGGTCGTTTCAGCGCCTCACGGTATGACATTGGGCGGCGGTTGTGAAGTGACCATGCACTCTGATGTGGTGGTGGCATCTGCTGAAACCTATATCGGTTTGGTGGAAGTGGGTGTTGGTTTGATTCCTGCCGGCGGCGGAACGAAAGAACTGGCATTGCGTACTTCGGACAGTTTCAAAAACGGTGACCCGATGTTGCAATCCTTACAGGATAATTTCTTAAACATCGCGATGGCGAAAGTGGCTACATCCGCTGCTGAAGCGTTCGATGCGGGTTTGATGAGAAAAAATAAGGACAGAGTCGTTATCAATGCAAAACGCGTGATTGCGGAAGCGAAACAGGAAGTGTTGCGCTTAAGCGAAGAAGGATATTCACAGCCTGCTCACAGAAATGATATACAGGTTTTGGGTAGAACCGGTCTGGGTACATTGACTGTAGGTGTGGAGTCATTCATCGCTGGGGGGTATATTTCACAGCACGATGCAAAAATCGCCCAAAAAGTTGCCTACGTAATGTGCGGTGGTGATTTATCGGCGCCAACGACTGTGAATGAGCAATATTTGCTGGATCTGGAAAGAGAAGCATTCCTGTCACTTTGCGGTGAAAAGAAAACACTGGAAAGAATTCAGGCGATGCTGACAACCGGAAAGCCATTGAGAAATTAATCTAATTACTAAAATTTAAATTTAAAATACAATGCAAGAAGCATATATAGTAGCCGGTTACCGTTCAGCAATCGGCAAAGCTAAAAAAGGCGGTTTCCGCTTTTATCGTCCGGATGATTTAGGTGCGGACGTGGTAAAACATCTGGTCGCCTCTGTTCCGGGATTGGATCCGGCAAGAATCGATGATTTAATCTGTGGAAACGCCATACCGGAAGCGGAACAAGGGATGCAGATCGGTCGTATGATCGTATTGCGTGCAGGATTGCCATTGTCTGTTGGTGGTGTAACGGTGAACCGTTATTGCGCATCAGGATTGGAAACCATCGCAATGGCGACGGCTAAAATCAAGGCAGGCATGGCAGACTGTATCATCGCAGGTGGTGTCGAATCCATGTCCTTACTGCCCATGACAGGCTGGAGAACGGTTTTGAATTACGGTATCGCATCTACCACGCCTGATTATTACTCTTCGATGGGATTGACGGCAGAAGCGGTGGCCACACAATACAATATTACCAGAGAAGACCAGGATTTGTTTTCATTCAACTCCCATCAGAAAGCGATGGCTGCAATTGAAGCTGGAAAATTCAAGGATGAAATCGTTCCTGTAACGGTGGAAGAAGTATATCTGCAGAACAATAAAAGAAAGACTCGTTCTTACGTGGTAGATACCGATGAAGGTCCACGTAAAGACACTACCGTGGAAGGACTGGCAAAACTGAAAGCCGTATTTGCAGCCAAAGGTTCTGTAACGGCAGGTAACTCTTCTCAAACATCTGACGGTGCGGCATTCGTCATCGTGATGTCAGAAAAAATGGTGAAAGAACTGAACATTGAACCGATTGCACGTTTGGTAACAAGTGCAGTGGTGGGTTGCGAGCCACGCATCATGGGGATAGGTCCTGTGGTGGCCATTCCGCGTGCATTGCAATTAGCCGGCATGAAAATAGAAGATATCGATATGATTGAATTGAACGAAGCATTCGCGGCTCAGTCCCTGGCGGTTATCCGGACATTAGGATTGAATCCGGATATCATCAACCCGAATGGTGGTGCAATTGCATTGGGCCATCCGCTGGGTTGCTCCGGAGCGAAATTATCCGTTCAGTTGATCAATGAAATGCGTCGTCAGAATAAACGTTATGGTATGGTCTCGGCTTGTATCGGCGGTGGCCAGGGTATTGCAGGAATTATTGAACGATTGAAATAGGAAAATAGATTTGAGAACAGAGAAGTGAAATAATTTTAATCACTTTCCAAATCTCATAATCTCACATAACATCACTCAAAATCCAAATAAAATGTCAACAACAGAAAAAGTATTAGCATTAAAAGGGGGTGAATTCATCATCAAGGATTCCACAACCGAAATGGTGTTCACACCGGAAGACTATACGGAAGAGCAGCAGATGGTACGATCCATGGCTTCAGATTTCGTGGAGAAAGAAGTTATGCCAAGATGGAAAGAGTACGAAAAACAAGAGCCTGGTTTGTCGAAAGAATTGCTGGCAAAAGCCGGTGAACTGGGCTTGTTGTCAACGGCAATTCCGGAGGCTTACGGTGGTATGGAACAGGACGTGATCACAGGTTGTATCATTGCTGAAGAATACGGCCGCACCGGTTCATTCGCGACTACGTCTATCTGTCATATAGGTATCGGAACGTTGCCAACCTTATATTTCGGAACAGAAGAACAGAAGCGCAACTATTTACCCAAATTAGCCAGCGGCGAGTGGGCGGCTTCTTACTGTCTCACAGAGCCGGGTTCAGGTTCAGATGCTTTGGGAGCTAAGACTACTGCAACATTGAGTGAGGATGGGAAAGAATGGATTCTGAACGGTCAAAAGATGTGGATTACCAATGCAGGTTTCGCAGACTTATTTACCGTGTTTGCAAAGATCGACGGCAAAGAATTCACGGCATTCTTGGTAGAAAAAGGCACACCCGGCTTAACATTGGGTGCGGAAGAAGATAAAATGGGTATCAAAGGTTCTTCTACCCGTCAGGTGTTTTTTGAAAATTGCAGAATACCGGTGGAGAATATGCTGGGCGAGCGCGGTAAAGGCCATTTGATTGCATTTAATATCCTGAACATCGGACGATACAAACTGGGTGCTACTGCTTTAGGCGGTGCGCGCGAAACATTCAATATGGCAGTGAACTACGCTATCGAAAGGAATCAGTTCAATAAATCCATTTCCACATTTGGTGCCATTCAGCATAAAATTGCCGAAATGGCCATTCGTATCTTCGCATTGGAAGTCGCGACTTACCGTTGTGCCGATGATATTGAAAACACGGAGGTGATTCTGAAAGAACAAGGTGCTGACTTCGCAAAATCACTATTGGGTGCTGCGGAAGAATATGCCATCGAGTGTGCTATCATCAAAGTATACGGTTCTGAAGTGTTGGATTTTGTGGTGGATGAAAACGTACAGATACACGGCGGTATGGGCTTTTCTGAAGAGACCGGTGCACCGCGTGCTTACCGTGATTCCCGAATTGCCCGTATTTACGAAGGTACCAGCGAAATTAACCGGCTGTTGTCCATTGATATGTTATTGAAACGTGCAATGGGTGGTAAAATAGATTTGATGACACCCGGTATGGCCATTCAGAAAGAACTGATGAGCGTTCCTGATTTCGGGGATGAAAGCGATAGCCGGTTTGCAGCAGAGGAAAAGGCATTGAAGAATGCAAAGAAGGCATTCTTGCTGACAGCAGGAGGTGCCGTGCAAAAGCTGATGGCTAAGCTGAAAGATGAGCAGGAAATCATCATGAATGCCGCCGATATGCTGATTGACATTTATGTAATGGAATCCCTGTTGTTGCGTGTGAAAAAAATCTTTGAAAAAGGCGATAAGGCAGAGCAGGTGTATGTCGATATCCTGAAAGTATTCTTCAACGATGCTCTGAATCGCATTAATATAAATGGTAAAGATGCCTTACAGTCATTTGCTGAAGGGGATGAACTGCGCATCATGCTGATGGGCTTGAAACGTTTCACCAAATATGAACCGGTGAATGTAAAAGAAGCACGCCGGCATATAGCTGCAAAAATTATTGAAGCAGGAAAATATAATTTATAAAAAAAGGACAAACAGTCGAATCAAAAGAAAGCCATGCCGTTTATCTGACATGGCTTTCGTTGTTTTTTAGAGACTGACGATGGAGTGGTGCAAATGAACGATTTATAACTACGCTATTGTCGAATTACTCTTCCCCAATGAATCTAAGAATTCTTTCTTTTTCCTTTTGGAAATCTCCACTTTGCTGCCATCTGTCATTAAAGCAAAATTATCGCCGTGGTCTATCTCTTTCATGTGTGCCAGATTAATCAGATGTGACTGATGAATACGCATAAAATTATAGGGTAGTAATTTATCTTCAAAATTCTTAAGCGTCTTGGCAACCAGAACTTTCTTGTTGCCCGTTAAATAAAACAACGTATAGTTACTTTCCGACTGCAGGCGGATGATATCACCGACCTTTATAAAAATCATGCCGTCTTTTGTCGGTACCATGAGTTTGGAATCCTGCTGTTGTTCCGATTTAATTTTGTCCAGATAGGCCTGTATCCTGGATGCTTCTTTCAATGTCTCTTTTTCTTCCAGCCGCCTAACGACTTTCTCAATTGCCTTTTTTAATTCTTTCTCTTTTATGGGCTTAAGGAGGTAATCCGCCGCATTATTCTTAATGGCGTTAATGGCATATTTGTCATGTGATGTGGTAAATATAATCTCAAAATCAGTGGACTCCAATTCATTCAGTAAATCAACCCCTTTTCCATCTGCCAATTCCACATCCAAAAAGACCAATTGAGGCTGTATGGCAGGCAAAACCTTTTTAGCCTCTCTTTTTGAGTTGCAAATACCATCAATTCGGATGCTCAAACCTGTTTGAAGGATAGCTTTCTTGAGTATTTCCTGAAAGATAGGCTCGTCTTCAATTATAACGGCACTTATCATAGCTGCTTGTTGTGTGTATTAAATGTAGTAAATTATACTTAAATTTAATAACTATAAACAAGTTATCTTACCCGGAAATGACCATTAAGGTAAAAAATACCATACCGGATACGCAACGTGCCGAGTTTGAGGCGATGTACCGGAAAGCCCTGTCCCTTAAAAATAATAAGGAATATGTGAAAGCTATTGAAGCTTATTCAGATATCATTACCCAAAAACAAGATGTGAAGGATTGTGTGGAGTGCGCGAAGTTATATGAAGATATTGGAGATATCTTTTACGAATTAAAGGATTTTTTGCATGCTTTTGAAAATATGGAAAAGGCACTGCATATTTATGCGGATAATGAAGAATATGATTTACAGCTGACCCAGTATAAAAAAATCGGAGGATTGCAGCAAAGTATCTGGCAGTTTAAGAAATCCATGGAAATCTTTCAGCAGGGATTGTCGCTTGCCACACGCCTGGGGAAGAGGGATAAAATAGTAGAGTTTGAATTGTTGCTGGGAAATGTATTTAACTGGGCAGATCAGCTGGAGGATGCAAAGAGATATTTAATCAGCGCTATTGAGAAGGAACGCAAAATTAATCTTCCGCTGATAAAATTACGAGCGCATGTAAGTTACGCCATCCTGATGCGCAAGATGAAGAAATACAAGGAAGCCGAAAAGTATTTCAAACTCGGCATGAAATATTCCCGGGAAAATGAGGGAGCCTATCTTTCTGATATTACTAAAAGCTACGGCATCATGCAGTTTGAAATCGGGAATTATGAACAGGCGGAAAATCTGCTGTTAGATTCGGAACAAAAACTCGTTACGGAAGGTAATAACACTACACGAGCTGTTGTGTTTGAGTACCTGGCATTGTTGTATGAGCATAAGAGGAACTATGAGAAGGCATATTATTATGTCAAGAAATATTATGACAATAAGCTGGAACTGCTGGAAAGAGGGTATTCGGATGATAACAATATCCTCCATGCAAAGATAGGATTGGAAGATGCGAAAAGAGAAAGGCTGGTGGCCGAAGAAACGGCTAAAGCAAAAAGTATATTCATTGCCACCATCAGCCATGAAATCCGAACGCCGATGAATATCATCTTAGCAACTTCTTCCCTGATGCTGAACGATGAACCCAAACCGGAGCATATCCGGTATCTGCATACACTCAAAAAATCAGGTGAGAATCTGCTGGGGATCATCAGCGATATTTTAGACGTTTCCAAAATGGAAGCCGGCAGGCTCGAAATCGAATACGAACCGGTATGGCTGAATGATGTCTTTGAAAGTATACAGTCGACTATGGAACAGTCGGCTGTATCCAAGAAGCTATTACTGTCCTGTAAGGTGGATGAAAAGATTAATTTTCCGATCTTCTCTGATCCTTTAAGGCTTACTCAGGTGTTGACTAATTTAATAGGAAATGCCATCAAATTTACGACACAGGGGACGGTCCATTTTGCTGCAAAATTAAAAAATAAAAATACGCTTCGACTGGAAGTGAGTGATACCGGTATCGGTATTCCCCAAAATAAACTGCATACCATCTTTGATGAATATGAACAGGTGAGAACCAACGTGCAGAAGAAATATAAAGGAACCGGACTTGGTCTGGCGATTTCTAAAAAACTGGTGGAGTTAATGAATGGAACCATCACCATAAAAAGTAAGATTAATGAAGGAACCCGTTTTATCATTTCTCTGCCATTTGAAAAAGCACCCGTGCAAAAAGAAGCAGATTTTTCTGCAATCCTAAAGGATGCGGTTTTCCTTAGCGGTAAGTCTGTCTTGATTGCAGACGATTTCGAGGATAATCGGTTTGTATTGAGTGAAACGCTTCGGTTCTTTAACAAGGAAATAAACA
This sequence comes from Sphingobacteriales bacterium, assembly GCA_016719635.1. Lineage (NCBI taxonomy): Bacteria > Pseudomonadati > Bacteroidota > Sphingobacteriia > Sphingobacteriales > Sphingobacteriales bacterium. The sequence goes on from JADJYT010000004.1 coordinate 113,846, forward strand.
TACATCAGGCGGAGAACGGATTGAAGGCGCTTGAGATATTAAAACAGGAGCGTGCAGACCTCGTTATCATGGATTTGGATATGCCGGAGATGAATGGCTTTGAGGCCTTGTCAGCCATACGAAAAGATAAGAAGTTAAAAAAGATTAAGGTTATAGCCAGTACGGCCAGCCTCATTACGGACGGGGACAATGAATTCCTGTCTTTCGGTTTTGACGGGTATCTGCCCAAGCCATTTGATGTGGAACAGTTTTTTGTTTTGCTGGACAAGATGCTGAAATAGGTTAATCTCTCAGATTTAATCCTACCACATCTTCATAAGCCACGTATAATGCACAGATACTGCTGGGTATCGTTACCAACAGGCCAACCAGCAGGCAGATTGCTCCGGCAACATTAAACAAAACAATTAAAAATAAGAAACCCACCCAATTCAGGAATTTCTTCCCGATAATTTTTCTGCTGATATCCAGTGCTTTTACAGGCTCAAAGTTTTCGAATAAAACCAGAAAGGTACCGAAGAGGAACAGAACGGATATGACCGCTGCAATAAGTCCGGCCAGTCCGGATCTGCCTGCAAATCCATACAAGGAGCTATAGGAGAAATTCATACCGCTGAAGTGATTTATATCGAACGCCGGTTTAATGCCCAGGAATGCAACCTTAAAGTAAGACCATCCTCCAATTACTAAAAAGATGGCAGCGATGATAACGGTAGGAATCAGTGTGACGATGGCCAGCGGAGTATATTTATTGGTGCCGTCAAAAAAATTGGAGAAAGAACGGGCCTCCTTCTGATCTATCATCCTGGCAACAATAAACCCACCTGCCAGAATCGGTGCGATAACAGCACTGGCAAATCCCTTCACAAACGGAATTGAACTGATAATGCCCTGTGCAACGGCTACAATAAGAATAAAACCGATAAATGAACCAATGTCCTGCTTGAAAAGTTCAATTCCCTTTTTAATATATTCTATGGAATTGGTTTCATAACCGTTCTCCAATAAGGAGCGGAGTGATTTGCCGTTTTTCTGATTCAGCAGTTCGTTGTCTAATTCTTGATTTTCCATAGCATGGTTTTATACTTGAAATTAATTAAGAATTGCCAACAATGCATATTAATTTTTCAAGAACGGTTATTCTCCGAATAATCTGGCAATTCCATAGGCTGCTGCTGCTGCGATTGCGCCTATGGCCATTACTTTAAGGGCGCCTTTAAATAATGGCTGACCGGTTAATTTGGATTTAAAATATCCGAATATGAATAAACTGATGAGTGTGACACCGGCTGAATATAACAGCCCATCCGCAGGATGGGATACAAAGAAATAAGGGGATAACGGAATGATACCCCCGGCAATATAGGAGAAACCTATTGTTAAGGCGGAATTGCGGGCACGTTTCGGGTCTGGTGTTTCCAGATCCAATTCATACTTCATCATGAAATTGACCCACTTGTCTTTGTCAACGGAAAGCTCCTGTACTGCCGCCTTTACGGTTGATTCACTTAAGCCCATGGAAGCGAATATCTCTTCCGTTTCTGCCACCTCCTTTTCTTTCAAATGTTCCACTTCGTAATACTCTCTTTTTTGTTCGGAGTCGAAGTGGTCAATCTCTGCACGTCCAGCCAGATATCCACCCAAACCCATGGCGATCGAACCGGCTGCAATCTCTGCGATGCCTGCCGTCACCACCAAAGAGGCGGAATCAACGGCGCCGCTCAGTCCCGCGGCAAGTGCAAATGGAACCGTTAAGCCGTCTGACATGCCGATTACAATATCCTTAATAAAATCGGAACTCTGTATATGCTCTTCATTGTGGTCGATAAGATTCCTGTCTTGTTCGGGATGTAAATGCATGGTGCTATGATTTGTACTGAAAATTACGATTTATTCTTGTTCAGGTAATCTATTTTATACTGCATAATGTCTGCTATGGACTGTGCCCTGAATTTTGCCATTTCCGCTTTCTCTCCTTCAAACAACTCGTCCACCGTTTCCTTCCAAAGAAACAGCCATCGGTTGAATTCCTGCTCTTTCAGAGGGAATCTTTCGTCTAAAGCAATATGTTTTTCCGTAACGTTGCCCCTGTAAACAGCTGCATCCAATAAGATGCTGTCCCAGAAATTGGCAATGACGGTCAGGTGTGGTTCTAAGTGTGAAAGTACGGTTTGCTGAAAGATGGTCCGCAGGAGTTCATCCTGTAATAATTTATCGTAAAAGAGTTTTACCAAAGTATCGATGTCTTGCCGTGCGGAGATGTCTGGTTTCATTCTGTAGATTTGTTCGCTAAATTACCTGAAATTTTTCAGAGCGTTAATAAAATATGCCATCCGGCAAATTAATCCCATATTTGTTCTATCGGTATATGGAGGATGCGTAAGCATAATTGAACCTGTCCTGCATGATATGCTTCATGATACACAATATCTGCTAAAAAAGTTCCTAAAGGTTTTAACCCGCTGCTTCTATTAATGAATATCGTATCCAGATCAGAATCAGGAAATGATTGCAGGTATGCAATAAAATCTGTTCTGCTTCTCCGGCGCGCTTCTTCCAGACTCTGTATGATGGATGCCATGGCTTGCACAATACTATCGAATGAGCCGTTTTAGATTCAATTATAAAAAAAGGCTGTCATTTATGACAGCCTTTCTATGCATAAAATAGTTTGTGTTTAACAAGGTAAGGCGTTGCAGATAGCCGTTAAGATGGAAACACCAATGGTCAGGATAATCTGGCACAATACACCACCAATAACGGGGATGGTAGATACGCTGATGGCAGCGCAAAGCGCATCACCTCCAAAGATTTTAGCTAAGATGACCGCCAGGTTGCACAAGTCTTTTAACGGGCATGCCGCTATTCGTCCGGTAACACCTGCGGGGTTGCCGATGAAATTCTGTAATTCAGGGTTGGCTTTTATGGCCTTGGTGAATGTTGCAGACAAATCGTTTTGGTTCATCTTGCTCATTTCAGGATATTTCTTGGCCAGTGTGTTCAGCGCTAACCCGAATTTTTGTAAGTCGAGGATAAATTCATCATAAGCAACGCCGGTGATGGCTTTTACTCTGTTATAATCCTGAGGAGTGGCTGTTTTATTATTGATACTGGCAGCGATACTTCTCAATTCTGCAATGTTGGCGTCATTGTTCAGCGACTGGATATCCAGTTTGGTTCCTAAATCAGCGGCAGATGTAAGTACATCTTTGAATGCCTGATCTTTGGATAGTTTAACATCTAATGCTTCTGTAGCTATGGCTGCAGTCTGTTTCTGGCAGGAAACAAAGGAAAGGGAGGATGCAACTATCAGCAGCATCATAAAACGTTGGAAATACTTTTTCATTTGGTTTGGATTTAGTTTCCTGAATTTACTAAAATAGTTAACAAATCTCACTATTTACGGGTATTTTTTTGGAGTAGCTATGAATTTTTTGACAAATGTTTAGCCAAAACTGACAAGAGGCGGAAAACAGGCTTGTACATTCTGCTGCAATCCGAATTATAGTGTCGTCTTGATATTCAGCTCCTTCATTTGCTTCTCATCAATCGTACTTGGAGAATCCAGCATCACATCACGTCCTGAATTGTTCTTAGGGAAAGCAATGAAATCACGAATGGTTTCCACGCTGTTTAAGACCGCGCACAATCTGTCAAAACCAAATGCCAGTCCGCCGTGTGGTGGTGCTCCGTATTCAAACGCATTCATCAGGAATCCGAACTGTTTTTGTGCCTCTTCTTCCGTAAACCCTAACCGTTTGAACATCTCTGCCTGTAATGCTTTCTCGTAAATTCTGATGGAACCGCCGCCCACTTCCACGCCGTTGATGGCTAAATCGTATGCATCCGCACGTACGCGGTCTGGATCGGTATATAAAAATTCAATGTCTTCTTTCTTCGGTGACGTGAACGGATGATGCATGGCAAAATGCCTGTTTTCCCCTTCATTGAATTCCAGTAAAGGAAAATCCAATACCCAAAGCGGCTTGAAGTCGTCTTTTTTACGCAAGCCTAAACGGTTGCCCATTTCGAGGCGCAATTCGTTCATCTGTTTGCGCACTTTATCTATATTGCCGCATAATACCAGCAACAAATCGCCTGATTTCATGCCTGCAGCCTCAGCCCATTTTTTCAGTTCGTCCTCATTGTAAAATTTATCTACCGATGATTTCAAGGTGCCGTCCGGATTGTAACGCAGGTAAATCAGACCGCTCGCACCAATTTGCGGACGCTTCACGAAGTCCGTCAGTTCATCCAGTTGTTTTCGTGTATATTCTGCAGCACCTTCTGCGTTGATACCAATCACCAGTTCAGCATTATCAAAAACACCAAAGCCTTTTCCTTTTACCAGCTCATTCATATCCACAAACGGCATACCGAATCGAAGGTCAGGCTTATCGCTGCCGTAGATTTTCATCGCATCGTCGTATTGCATGCGCGGAAAATCACCCAGTTCAATGCCCTTCACCGTTTTGAAAACATGTTTGATGAGTCCTTCGAACATGTTCAAAATATCCTCCTGCTCTACAAACGCCATCTCGCAGTCTATCTGCGTGAATTCCGGCTGTCTGTCGGCACGCAAATCTTCATCACGGAAACATCTTGTAATCTGGTAGTATTTGTCAAAACCGGAAACCATCAGCAATTGTTTGAAGGTTTGCGGCGATTGCGGCAGCGCGTAAAACTGTCCGGGATTCATTCTGGAAGGCACTACGAAGTCTCTCGCACCTTCCGGTGTAGATTTAATCAAAAAGGGTGTTTCAATATCTAAGAATCCATTCGCATTCAGATACGTTCTCACTTCGTGTCCCACTTTATGGCGGAAGATGATTTTTTCCTGCACTTCATTTCTGCGCAAATCCAGGTAGCGGTATTGCATACGAATATCATCGCCGCCGTCGGTTTCATTTTCTATGGTAAATGGCGGCACCTTCGATTCGGATAAGATATTAAAATCGCTGACGATGATTTCTATGTCGCCTGTCGGATTCTTCGGATTCTTGTTGGAACGCTCCACCACTTTTCCTGAAGCCTGCACTACAAACTCACGGCCCAGGCGTTTGGCGCGTTCCGCTAGCATCGGATTGGCATCCATATTGAAAACCAATTGGGTAATGCCATACCGGTCGCGCAAATCCAGGAAAAGCAATTCACCGAAGTTACGGGTGGTTTGCACCCATCCGGAAAGTTTTACCTGTCGGTTGACATGTTCCGGTCTTAATTCGCCGCACGTGTGAGTTCTGTACATAGTATAATGTTAAATGGTAAGCGTCATTCTCGCGCAAGCGGGAATCTCAAATATCAGAAAGGTGAGATTCCCTTTTGCAAGGGAATGACTTTTACAAAAATAAGAAGATAAATATTAATTAGAGGTTAATGATTAGGTTAACTATTCAGCTATACTTACCCACTATCGCATCATAATTGGTAGAAAACTCTTTATATACAGTTGAAATGCCATCGCGTAAGTTAATGGTGTGTTTCCAGCCCAGCGCGTGTATCTTGCTTACATCGGTAAGTTTGCGCGGCGTTCCGTCCGGTTTGCTTGTATCATGTACGATGGTACCTTCGTAACCTACAATTTCTTTGACCAGCAATGCCAGATCCTTAATCGTTATTTCCACACCGCTGCCGCAGTTGACAAATGTTTCGCCTTCGTAGTTTTCCATCAGAAAAAATAAGGCATCAGCGAGGTCATCAGCATGTAAAAATTCACGGTATGGCGAGCCGGTTCCCCACATCACCACTTCAGGAACATGGTTCATTTTCGCTTCGTGAAATTTGCGTATTAGCGCGGGAAGGACATGCGAATTGTTTAGATCATAATTGTCATTCGGTCCGTACAGATTGGTCGGCATCGCGGAAATGAAATTGCAGCCGTATTGTTTTTTGTACGACTCGCATAATTTAATACCCGCAATCTTGGCGATGGCGTAAGGTTCATTTGTCTTCTCGAGTTCGCCACTTAATAAATATTCTTCTTTAAGCGGCTGCGGTGCCATTTTCGGGTAGATACATGTACTTCCAAGAAACAACAGCTTTTTTACTTGGTGTTCGAAAGCTGCATGAATGGTATTGCACTCAATCATCAGGTTCTGATAGAGAAAATCTGCGCGGTAGGTATTGTTGGCATGTATACCGCCAACCCTGGCAGCAGCAACAAAAACGTAATCCGGTTTATTGGCTTCAAACCATGTGTTGACAGCATCCTGTGAAATCAGATTCAGTTCCTTTGAACTTGCTGAAAGAATGTTGCTGAATCCTTCTTTTCGCAGTTTACGCACAATCGCAGAACCTACCATGCCGTTGTGTCCTGCTACGTATATTTTTGAGTTCTTGTCCATGGTATTATCAGTGGTCAATAGTCAATGGTCAATAGGACAAATCGCGATGGACTGTCGACTATGGACTATGGACTACTCGTGATAGTTAAAAATCTTGTGTCCGCCTTCGAGTAAATACTTGTCCCGCTCAAACAACTTAATATCTGCCTGCATCATATCTTTTACCAATGACGCTAAGTCGTGTTTAGGTTCCCAGCCCAGTTTGGTTTTGGATTTGGTTGGATCGCCAATCAGCAAATCGACTTCTGTTGGACGAAAATACCGAGGGTCAATTGCCACTACTTCTGTTCCTGCTTCCACCTGGTATTTCGGATTTGAACAGGAAACGATGTATCCTTTTTCTTCCGCACCTGTACCTTTAAATTCAACTTCTATGCCTACTTCCTTAAATGACATGCGTACAAATTCGCGTACTTCCGTCGTTTTACCGGTTGCGATAACATAGTCATCCGGTTCAGGCTGCTGTAATATCAGATACATGGCTTCCACATAGTCTTTAGCATGTCCCCAGTCGCGCTTGGCATTAAGATTTCCTAAATACAATTTGTCCTGCAGTCCTAAGGCAATCTTGGAAACTGCTCTGGTGATCTTTCGGGTTACAAATGTTTCACCGCGCAGCGGTGATTCGTGGTTGAATAAAATACCATTGCAGGCATAGATGCCATACGCTTCGCGGTAGTTTACCGTAATCCAGTAACCATACATTTTAGCTACGGCATAAGGTGAGCGCGGATAAAACGGTGTCTTTTCAGATTGCGGAATTTCCTGTACTTTGCCGTATAACTCAGACGTGGATGCCTGATAAATCTTAGTTTTATTTTCCAGTTTGAGTATTCGTATGGCTTCCAGTAAACGAAGTGAACCTACGCCATCCACATTGGCGGTATATTCCGGGGTGTCAAAACTCACCTTTACGTGGCTCATGGCACCCAGGTTATAGATTTCATCCGGCTGCACCTGATGAATGATGCGAATCAGGTTGGTAGAATCGGACAAATCACCGAAATGCAGCACAAAATTGCGGTTGTCTATATGCGGATCCTGATACAGGTGGTCGATTCTGTCTGTATTGAACAGGGAACTTCTGCGTTTGATGCCATGCACTTCGTACCCTTTTTTCAATAAAAGTTCTGCCAAATACGCGCCATCTTGTCCTGTAATGCCAGTAATAAGAGCTTTCTTCATAAATTGTTTATTAAGCGAATGGCAAAAATAAGACTTTTTTTCGTTTTTTTACGGCATCAATGAAACGTAAAATTGCGGTATTGCTGTCGGGTTCGGGGACGAATGCGAAAAATATATGTTCTTATTTCAAAGGGCATCCGGCAATTGAGGTGGCATTGCTGATAAGTAATAAAGAACAGTCAGGAGCCAGGGCAATCGGGGAAGCGTTTCATATCCCATCATCCATCTTTAATAAAGAGAACTTTTACCACTCGGAGGAGGTGCTCCAAACGCTTAAAAAACACCAGATTGATGCCATTGTACTGGCCGGTTTCCTGTGGATGATACCTGAAAATCTTCTTTTGGAATATCCGGACCGCATCATCAATATCCATCCCGCCTTATTGCCGAAATACGGCGGAAAGGGAATGCATGGTATGCATGTGCATGATACGGTGTACAATAACCGGGAAAAGGAGAGCGGTATTACCGTTCATTTGTGCAATGAAAAATACGATGAGGGGAAAATCCTGTTTCAGCAGAAGGTTGGATTGACAGAAACAGATACACCGGAAACGATTGCCCGGAAAGTGCAGGAACTGGAACATCTGTATTACCCGAAAATTATAGAGACTTATCTCTCCGGCTCTGATTTTAATTAATTAATTTGATTCCGGTTTTTTCATAACAAACAGGAAATACAAAAGGATGAACGAGGTTACAGCACCCGTTACGATAAAAGTAGCTGCTGCTCCGTAGTTGTACCAGATTAATCCTGCCAGTGAGCTGGCCATCATCGTGCAGATACTCTGAAATCCGGTATAAGTGCCGATGGCGGTGGCTGTATCTTTTTTGTCGGTAATATTACTGATCCAGGCTTTGGAAACACCTTCTGTTGCAGCTGCATAAATTCCATACAGAAAAAATAAGATAGCTATCGACGTTATTCCCGAACCGGTACTCATACCGATATAAACGATAACAAAGAGTACAAGCCCGCTGATGAACATAGACTTCAGTCCAATCTTATCTGCCAGTATACCCAGCGGGAAGGCAAATAGTGCATATATCAGATTATAAAAAATATATACTCCGATAACCAGGGTGTCACTCAGCCCGGACTGTTTGGCTTTGAGCAGCAGAAATACATCCGAACTGTTGAAAAGGGTGAATGCCAATAATCCGATCACCAGTTTACGGTACTCTGCCGGACTGTCTTTCCAGTAATGCAGGAAGGAAAACAATGAAGCTGATGTTTTTTTCTTTACGGGTACAGGCCTTTGCTTTTCTTTCAGTAGGAACGTAGAGATGAAGGCAAACATGCCGGGAATGAAAGCAATGTAAAAAAGCGTTTTGTATTGTTCCGGGTAAAAGTACAAATAGAGCAATGCAATCGACGGTCCTAATACAGCACCTAATGTATCCATAGAACGGTGAAATCCAAATACTTTCCCCTTTGTTTCAGGCGTGGCTTCATCGGACAGCATGGCATCCCGCGCACCCGTTCGAATGCCCTTGCCGAAACGGTCCATGGTACGCGCAAAGAAGATCCAGACCGGATAGGCGAAAATGGCCATCATGGGTTTGGAAATGGTGCTTAACAGATAGCCTGATTGCACAAAAGGGACCCGTTTGCCGCTTTGGTCGGAAAGTTTGCCGAAGTACCCTTTGCTCAATCCTGCAATGGCTTCCGCCAAGCCTTCCAGTATGCCGATCAGCAGGATGGAAAATCCGATGGTCTTTAAATAAATCGGCATAATAGGATATAGCATTTCACTGGCCATGTCGGTAAACAGGCTGACAAGTGATAGTATCCGGATGCTGCGGGTGATGTATTTCAATGATGTGTCGTTAGAATGTAAATGATAATGTAAGATATGCAAAGTTTTTAGCTATCCTTACCATCCTGCATTTTCAGCCGAATGGCACTATGATGTCTTGCGGTAATTCAATATCGCCCAGCCATTGAGTACGACTCCAATCAGAAAGATACAGCCTAAATGATAGCTGATATCCGTCAGCCCGCTGCCTTTTAAAATAACCATCCTCGTGATGCGGATAAAATGGCTAGGGGGAAAAAATTGTACCAGTATTTTCGCCCAATTCGGCATGCTGTCCACCGAATTGAAGGTGCCGCTGAGGATATTGAAGATATTGATAAAAAAGAATGCCAGCGATAATGCCTGCTGGTGCGTGTTGGAATAGGTGGAAATCAGCAGGCCCATGCCGAGCATGGTAAACAGATAAACAATGACGGCAATATATAATACATATAATTTCCCCGCAGGCACCACACCGTAGATGATATAGGCGGTAATAAGGCCAAGGGTGAAGAGGATGATGCCCAATACCAGAAAAGGTATTAGTTTGCCCAGGATGAAGATATGTTTCTGGATGGGAGAGACGTTGATCTGTTCAATCGTTCCGCTCTCTTTTTCCTGTACTATATTGAAGGCCGATTGCATCGATGCAATGGTGGTAATCAGCGTGACAAGGATCGCCGGAACAATAAACAGGCGATAATTCATGTATGGATTGTACCAATTGGTGGCCGCAACGATTACCTGTGGCTTTTGACTCATTTGCTGCTGCACCCATTTCACCCGTACGTTATCGTTAAAGTCTTTCATTATACTGGCCAGATAAGTTCCTCCCAGATTTGCCTTTGTTCCTTCAATCGCGTTGATGGCAACATAAACCTGATTATGATTTTCACGCACCAGATTCTTTTCAAAATTCAGCGGAATCTGGAGAATAAGGTCCGCCTTATCTTCTTCCACCATTTTCAGTCCTTCATCATACGTGTCCAGCATAACCTGTCAGCCTGAAATTGCCGGAGGCGGTCAGTTTATGGATTAACTTTTGAGACAATGTACTATGGTCATTATCCACTACCGCAATGTTGATGTTCTTGACGGAGTAATTCGCTGCCAGTGGCAGCAGGATCAATTGTATGATTGGAGCAATGATAAGTACAGCCAGCAAGTTCCGGTTGCGCATCAGCTGCCTGAATTCCTTATCGAGTAAAAAAAATAACGTCCTCATTCCAGCCTGATTTTGAATTTTCGCAAACTGACGGCAAAAAGTAAAATGGTCATACCTGAAAGTATCAGCGTTTCTTTCCATACCGAACTGAATCCCAGTCCTTTCAGCATCACCCGTTTGATGATGATGAAGAACCACCTCGACGGAACGGCATTCGCTATCCATTGCAATGGCAATGGCATATTTTCTACCGGAAACATAAACCCGGTCAGTAGTAAAGTCGGCAGCATCATGCCCAGTAAGGAACTCATCATGGCAGCCTGCTGTGTTTCAGCATTGATAGAAATATACAATCCGATGGATAAGGATGTAAGGATAAACAGAATGCTTTCAAACAGCAATAACACCAGGTTTCCTTTTATTTCCAAATCGAGCAGGGTGGAGCTGAGAATCAGGATAATGAACAGGTTCATGATGGATATCATCAGGTAAGGTGTCAGCTTGGAAATGATGATGTAGGCCGGTTTAAACGGTGATACCAGCAACACTTCCATGGTGCCCAGTTCTTTTTCACGGACAATCGCCACGGATGTCATCATGGTACAGACCAGCATCAATACCAGTGCCATTACTCCGGGTACAAAATTCGGCGCGCCTTTTAACTCAGGATTGTAGAGCATGCGCACTTCCGGAACAATCTGCATCGGCAACATGGAAATATTTCCGGAACCTAAATTATAGTCCTGCACAATTTGAGAAAGATAAGCGGTAATGGCGGTGGCCTGGTTGGGGTCGGAGGCATCTGCAATCACTTGTAGTGTTGCCCTGTTCGTATGCGCCAGGTCTTCGGCGAAATTGGCAGGAAAAATCACTGCCATCTTTATAGTACCTTTTTTAAAGGCGGCTTCCAACTGTTGTGCGCTTTGCAGATTTTCCTCGATATCGAAATAGCGGCTGGCTTCTATCTTCTCAATGATTTTACGCGTTACTTCATCTTTGGAATAATCACAGATGACAATGCGCGAATCACGAATCTCATTGCTGAGTGCAAAGCCAAACAGGATGATCTGCGTCACCGGCAATCCGAACAGCATCAGCAGTGATTTCCGGTCGCGGAAGACATGCAAGAATTCTTTTCGTATGAAGACGATGAGTTGTTTCATTAATCCGCTTTTCGTTTGGCATTTCTCGCCAGTTGATAAAATACATCCTGCATGGTCGGTGCCTGGAATTGCTGTTTCAGTGCCGCCGGACTGTCCAGCGCTGCAATCACGCCATCTACCATGATGGAAACCCGGTTGCAGTATTCCGCCTCATCCATATAGTGCGTGGTGACAAATACCGTTACGCCTTTATCCGCGGCATAATAGATCAAATCCCAGAATTGCCGACGCGTTACAGGATCCACGCCTCCGGTGGGTTCATCTAAAAATACGATGCTTGGGTCATGTACGATGGATACAGAAAAGGCCAGTTTCTGCTTCCATCCCAGCGGCAATTCCCGCACCAGTGTTTTAGCCTCATTCTGTAATTGCAGTTGAGCTAACAGTTCATCCGTCTTTACAGCGATTTCTTTACTGCGCATGCCATAGATGCCCGCATAGAAACGAATGTTCTCTTTCACCGTCAGGTTGTCGTACAGGGAGAATTTCTGGCTCATGTAGCCGATATTCTTTTTGATTTTTTCCGTTTCCGTATAGATGTCATAACCTGTTACGGTTGCTGTTCCGGATGTTGGTTTCAGCAATCCGCAGAGCATCCGCATGGCAGTGGTCTTGCCTGCACCGTTTGCGCCGAGAAAACCAAATATCTCTCCTTTACCCACTTCGAAGGTCAGCTCATCCGCTGCGATAAAATCGTCGAATCGTTTGGTCAGTTTATCACACACGATGACAGAAGGCATGCTTAGTTTTTTAGGAGTTGAATGAAACAATCTTCTATAGTGGGCGGTATGGATTCCATGGTAAAATCCGAAATGTCATGCCTTGATAAATAGGCTTTAGCTCCAGCCTCTCCATCCGCTGTATCAAAGGCAACATGGATGGAGTCGCCGAATGCAAAACAGGATAAGGTGTGCTCATATTTTCGCAGCTCATTCATCACGCTGAATGTTTGTGGCGTTTTGACTGCAAACAATTTGTGTGGGAATGTCGCCTGAATGTTTGCGGTAGTATCAATGGTCAGGATACTGCCGTTTTGTATCAATGCGATGCGGTCGCACAGCACCACTTCATCCATATACGGTGTAGATACCAGGATGGTGATGCCCTGGTCCTTCAGTTTTTTCAGCATTTCCCAAAATTCTTTCCTCGAAACGGAATCGACACCGGTCGTCGGTTCATCCAAAAACAATACCACCGGTTTATGAATCAGCGCACAGGATAAGGCCAGTTTCTGTTTCATGCCGCCCGATAATTTTCCGGCTCTTCTGTCCTTGAATGGCTCTATCTGCTCGTAGATATCTTTGATGAGATGATAATTTTCCTGTATGGTGGTGCCGAAGATCGTGGCGAACAGATTCAGGTTTTCTTCCACAGATAAATCCTGGTACAAACTGAATCGTCCGGGCATATAACCGATGGCATTGCGTATTTTCTTATAATCGTGCACCACATCCCAGCCATTCACCGTTGCTGTTCCGCTGTCTGCCAAAAGCAAGGTGGTCAGGATACGGAACAGGCTCGATTTTCCCGCTCCGTCAGGGCCAATCAACCCGAATATTTCACCGGAATTGACTTCCAGGGAAATATCCTTCAGGGCACTGACGGTACCTTTGTTGTAGGTTTTGTTGATATGGCTGACAGAAATCATGCGTATCAGAATTTTACTTCACCGTACATGCCCAGTTTAATATAGCCGTCATTCTTTACACGAATCTTGATGGCATATACCAGATTGGCGCGTTCATCTTTGGTCTGTATCGTTTTCGGGGTGAACTCCGACCGGTCGGATATCCAGGTGATGGTGCCGGGATAGGATTTGTATCCTTTTTCCCCGTTGTCAATCTGAACCGTAATGTTTTGCCCGAGTTTTACGGCATTAAGCTGTGAACCGGTGATATAAGCGCGCAGGTTCAACGTGTCAAGGTTGGCGATTTTATACAAGGCCCTTCCTGCCCCCGCCATTTCGCCTTCCATTGCATACTTGGTCAGTACGGTTCCGTTGACGGGGTTGATGATGCTTCCTTTGCTGATTTGGTTTTCTATCAGCTTCACGGATTTCTCCATCGGGTTTTTTTCACTCAGGATCGCCCTGTTCTGCGTGGATACATTGGAAGTGTATACAGCAATCTGCTGTCTGGTGACGACAATCTGTTTTTGCAGTTCTTCCACTTTGGCATTCATGTCGTCGTATTGTTTTTTGGTAGCAGCATCTGCCTTCAGCAGTCGTGCAATGCGTTCCCGCTCGCCCTGCAGGTATTTCAGGTTGGTTTCCTGTACCGCCAGCTGGTCCTTGATGAGCTGCAGCTGCGGATGGGGATTGCTCGTTTTATTCGGCAATATGGAAATGGTGGACTGTACCTGCTCTTTCTGGTATTGAAAATTTGATATATCGATTTGACCGACATTCATGCCTTTCTGCAGCACATCGCCTTCGTGCACGTTGAGGGAAAGAATCTTGCCGGGCTGTTCAGCCGACACAATGACTTCATCGGATTCAAAAACACCGGAGGCATCGGGCTTGTGATTGCCCAGCTGACAGGACGCAAAGAGTACCAAAGTGCCTGTTATAAAAAATAGTTGTTTCATATCTTCCTGTTTATAGATGTTCAGTTAATTCCCGCTCGTAGTCTTTTGTGCATATTGTATCATCAGCAGTTGCAAATCATGCAGGATTTTATTCTGCCTTGCCTGGTCTTCTTCATTCACTTCCTTCAGGTAATCGTTTGTATTGATGACACCGTTTTCCAGCTGCACGAACGATGTCTTTTTGACTGATTCCCGCAGCGCGATAATTTCGTCATCCGTTCTTATCAGGTCTTCATATTTCTGCATGTCGGAATACTGTTGGCTCATTGAAAGCTTTGTGTTGAATAGAAACGTATGCTGCATCACGTCGATGGATTTGCGGTCGTTGGCGGTCAGCAGCTTTTCTTTCCTGAAGGTGTACATGCCACCCAACGACCAGTTCAGGCGAATACCGGTGATGTAGAACGGGGTAAGTTTTTCTGATAGCATATTGACGGGTGATGGCCTGCCCATGCCGCCCTGAAAGAATACGTTCAACCGGGGATAATTCTTCGCCGCAATCAGTTTTTGCTGCAGCAGCGATGATTTCTTCTGCAGTTCGTAAATAGTCATTTCAGGCCGCCGGATAGAATCCGTCAGGATAAACGGCGGCTGTGGTTTGACGAGTGTGGTGGTTTCGCTCATGTCCTTGCCGGTGAACAAACCCAGCATGGACAAATACGCTTTTTTAGCTGCTTGCATTTCAATATCACGTTGCTGCACCTTTAATAATTCCGCTTTCAGCTTATCGAGATTGCTTCGGAAAGCCGTTCCGTTTTCGATGGCCGCCTGCACCTGCTCAATACCGCGTTGTATGTCTTTTTTCAATAAATCACTTTGCTTTTGTTGTTCGTCAATCAGCAGGGCCCCGAAAAACAACTGGTTGATGCGTTCATGCAGTTTGTACAGTTCAACGGTAATATTTTGTTCCTGAATTGCAGCTTCGTTGGATTTCAATTGCCGCTGAATTTTATTTAATGGAAAATCCGTCAGCGACTGCGATACTTCACCTGCCAGCCGGTACTGGTCTCTGGAGATATTGGGCGGTTCATAGCCCGGTATGGTCACCGGCAGTTCTATCTTCGTTACCGCAGACTGGTATGTTGCCTGTCCGGAAACGACAAACTGCGGATAGATGCCTTTGGCGATATTGGATATGCTGTAATTCCTGCTTTGTTCAATCAGGCTGCGTTGCTGCGACAACGGATAATTGGCTTCCGCCCATTGATAGCACTGTTCGATGGTGACCGGTTCCTGCGCAGACAGCTGCAAGGCCTGAACCAGCAGACAGGTGATGCTCACTAGGTTCCAAAAGATTCGGTTCATGATGATTTATTTTCAGGTGAGGAGAGATGGGTGGTGAACATCGCTTTCAACCACACCGGAATCAGTTTTTTGCGTTCGAGCATGAGTTGTTCGAATTCCCTGTCACTGATGCCGGTCCGTGCCTTCAGCAACGAGCTGGCAGCGAATGGAAATACAATCAGTGACATAAGGTTGGCCATGAAGTGCAGCGGATGGACAGCCTGAATTTTTCCCGACTGTATGTTTTCCAGGATCTCTTTGAAGAAATAGGCACGCAGTTCCCTTCATGCCGTTCAGCAGCGGGTCGTCGCCTTTGTCCAGTTCCAGCCCGTTGGTGCGGCTGATGCTGAGGATGAAAAACGGCAGGTCGGGATTGGCGATGAGCATATCGATATAGCGGTCAATCAGCAGTTCCAGCTTTTGTTCCAGGTTCAGGTGTTCGCTGTGCTGCATGCTCTCCAGCATTCCGCTGAGAAACAACAGCACGTTTTCCCGCATCACGATTTCAAACAGTTTATCCTTGCTGCGGAAGTAGTAATTGAGCAGGGCGAGATTGATGCCCGCTTCCTGGGCGATGTCGCGGGTTCTGGTGGCGGCTAAGCCTTTTTGGGTAAACAGTTTTTTAGCGGCAGCCTTGATTTTGGCTTCCGTACTCAGGTCTTTTGATAATATTTTCTTGATGCCCATTGCCGTCTTTGGTAGAATGACCATTCAAAGTTAGTATTAATTTTTTGATTTAAACAAAAAAATTAATCAAATGATTAAATTTAAATACAAATCGTTGGCTGTTAGATTATTGGATGTTATTTGTCATTTCATAAAATGCTGTTTCAGCGTCGGTAATGCGTCGAAAGTTAGTCGTAATGGCTCGCTGCAATCAGTTAGGTGATTAAATAATCAGGTCTTTATGCTGAGACTCAAATGGACGAAGTATTGTTACATATTTTTCCCATTCCTGATGTCACACCGAACGTAGTGAGGTGTCTTTCGAATGGCGAAGGATAAATGAAATGGATAGCAGAAACGTATATGCGGTGTGCTCAAAGGTTGTCTCCCTGCGGTCGACAGGACGGGTTTGTTTTTTTCTTTCATGTTCCATTGAACATAGTAAGGTGTCTTTTAGCTTACAAGGAATAAACGAAATGAACAAAAAAACAGGAAAGCGGGACACTTCACTGATTTGTGGTCGCAGCGGGACGCTACAACCAGTTTGGGGGTAGTAATTACAAATTAAATTCTAAAAACTTTCCTGGCATTTCAATAATAATTTTTTTGTCGCTTGAAAATACATTCCGTATTGTTCTGTTAAATAGTAAAATGTCCACAATGTCTCCGTTAGTGTCATAGAACACAAGGCTTTGGTCAGTGAATAATAAGATATGATTATCCAAGTATTTTATTTTTGATCTAGTCGATCTATTAAACTCAGTTTTTACTATAGTTTTAATGTGTTTATTTTTTTTAAATAAATGAATAAATAATCCCTCGCAAATAACTAAAGTCTCATTTACCATTGCAATGCTATCGAAACTATAAAAATATTTATTATTAGATGCAAAATCTATTGTGATAATAATATTCCCAGATGTTGTCAGTACATAAACATTTCCAGACTTACATGCTAAATATATGAAATTATGCTTGTCAATGAAAGACGCACAAACTTCATTAGGCTCATATGGGGTAAAAATATCATTCATTGTAAATTGCATAATTACACGTCCAGGAAATGTAGAATTATTATTTTTTATAGCTGTCGAAATCAATCGCATCCAAGTAGTCTTTTGCTGCGTTTAATTTTTTTCATTTTTTCTTCTGATTCAATTATGTTTTCAGGATTTTTGTCGGGATGATAAATTTGAGCTAGTGTTTTGTAGGCAGTTTGACCTCTTCTTTTCTGGAATCTCTTCAATCCCTAAAGTCTTTAAATGGCTTTCAGTTTTCAGGATCAAGATTATTACTTCCTTCTTTAAATTTACCTTCTGTGGAATTACTTGGTAACACCCAAATTGATTTTTCTCTAAATGACAGGTCAAATAAATACACTTCTTCATTTTCTGTAAGTAAAATAGTGTCTGCATTTTTTGAAATATCAATAGAATTGTTCCAGTTTCTGTCTGATTGAAAAATACTTGTAGCGTTATATGAACTAAATTCAAACAGGTCGTCATTTAGCAAAATAGCATTTTTGCTTTTTGTCCTTACAATAAATAAATTTGAAAAAGGGTCTTTAACTATTCTATATAAATCAATGTCGACGGACTTCATGTCACTTTTAGGACGAAGAATTAAGTCATCTTTATAAAAGTCGAATAGACTGTTTATTGGGCAAATTCGATTGGTTTTTTTATACAAATCAATAACAGAATAACCCTCATATTTGTTTGCATTGAAACCTCTCGGAATTTCTATGATTTGATTTGTTGTTAATTTGCCGAAGGCGGATTTATAAAAATCTTCTGAAGTAGTCACTTCATACTTTTTAGGAACAATTGGTTTTTTTGGATTTAGTTTATTATGAGATTTTATTATTTTGTTGTAACTATTAATTTCTGAAGAGGTTATTGTAGAGGAACATTCAAACATTTCTTCATAAACTAATATTGCCTTTTTATAATTGAGCTTTTTTAAATAAGAATCAATTTCTGGCACAAAAACACTTTTTACAGCAGAATGGATAGAGTTATCAATACAAAAGACATTTTTGTAGGATTTGGCTTTTTCTTTTTTCTCATCTTTTTTAAGGATATTAAAATTGTAAGAGCTGTCGAAGCAAACTTCTGAAAAATGCCTTTTTAGTGCTATTTCAACTTCGTTAATTTCAGGATTTTTAGGAACAACAAATTTCTGTCCCAATGCTGGGTCTATTGTTATTTTAATTGTTTTGCGGTCTTTCTTATTTAGATCTTTTTCCGTCATTGTCGTCCGAAGATTATTACACCTAACGTTCCGAAGTTTGGCGAAATCGCGATTTCGCCAAGTCACAGGAATAAATTTAGCTAAAACATTCTAATATGTTAATGCTTGAACTAAGAAAATAGCAGCCATTTTGAAAGGCTGCTGTTGTGTGCTATTTTATTTAGATTCATTTTCCTATACGATATATGCCCAATTATTGCCAATTATTTACTAAATCTATTAATTCTTGATCTGATAAATTTTCATAATTGTCTTTTTCTAATGCCGTCACAATATTAAGTTGCATTTGTTCACTTAAATTATATTCATCATAGCTAGGAATCATCTTTTCAGTAATACTTTCTGAATAGTAAAAATATGTTCTAAAACATCCATAATTAAAAAAACTATAAACAATTTCAAAATTAGTATTTTTGTTTTGTTTATAACTAAGTGGTCCAAAATATAAACTTCTAGAACCTATATTGTCTCTTATTAATCTTTCCTGAAACCATAATAAATCCATGCTGATTTCAAATTTTATGAAAAAATAATTCAATTTATTTTCCCCATCGAGAAACCTTATTAATTCTGGATTTATTGTAATATTATTTGTTGCGAGCCTGCAACAGAAGTTTTTTATAAAATACCTAAATACATTATGTTTTTGTTTGATGATGCAATCTGAAAATATTTTACTGAAATCTAACGACTCCGCTTCGATAATTGAACTTAAATTTGAATTTATATAGTTGATAAACGTTTCGTAAGCCTGATCTGCAGGTTGACTCTTTTCATTATTGCACTTTTGACACAATACGTTATTAAATTTTAAGTAATCAGAATTAGCACCTTGTATATTATATAATTTGTCATCACGGACTAGAACTGTTTTATCATTTAAACTTTGGCTTCTTTTCCCAAAATTATTTATTACGTCAGTTTTTTTGTATTTGTGTTCCCTTGAGTTAGCTAAACTACCACACCACCAACAAATAGTATCTGTTTTTTTTATTCGTATCATATTAAATGAAATTCACCCAACTTGTTCTTATGTCTGATTTAATCAGACTTAAACACCCAAAATCAGTTGTATAGACCTTTATATATCATCTCTCTTTCAAATATACGTAATAAATTTCAATAACATATGCGGTAGCTGGTGAATGAGTTTAGGATGGATAGTCAAAAATCCTTAACAAATCATTTAACCTCCTGCGTATCGCTAATACCGTATAACAGCTTACCTTTGCAGCGTAAAATCATTTCCGTGAAAAAAATCAAAGCAGCTCTTGTCTCCGTCTACTACAAAGACGGCCTGGACGTGTTAATCCATACCCTGGGGAAACAGCAGGTCACCTTTTACTCCACCGGCGGCACGCAGGCCTTTATCGAGGGGTTGGGCTATACGGTCATCCCCGTGGAGGAACTGACCTCTTATCCCAGCATACTGGGTGGCCGCGTGAAAACCCTGCACCCCAAGGTGTTTGGTGGCATCCTGGCGCGCCGTGAAAACCCGGAGGACCTGGAGCAGCTGAAACAATACGAGATTCCGGAAATTGACCTCGTGGTCGTGGATTTGTACCCTTTGAAGAAACGGTCAGAAATTATACGTCTCTGTTTGAAGGGGAAATTACCTCGGAAATCATCGAAAAGATTGATATCGGCGGCATTTCCCTGATACGGGCGGCAGCCAAGAATTTCAACGACACCGTGATCGTATCGCAAAAGAGCCAGTATGCAGAACTGGCGCAGGTGCTGGAAGAAAATCAGGGGCAGACCTCGCTGGAATTCCGCCAGCATTTTGCCCAACAGGCATTTGCCGTCAGTTCCCACTATGATACCCTGATTCACCGCTATTTCTCCCGTTCCGCCCCTTTTGATACGTTTAAGGAAAGTTACCTGAACGGAGAGGCATTGCGCTACGGCGAGAACCCGCACCAAAAGAGCTATTTCTACAACAATATCCACGAAGTGTTTGACATCCTGAACGGCAAGCAGTTGTCCTACAACAACCCTCGTGGACATCGATGCGGCGGTACACCTGATGGCGGAGTTTATAGAAACCACCTTTGCGGTGCTGAAACATACGAACGCCTGCGGCGTGGCTTCCAGAGCGACTACGGTGGAGGCCTGGAAAGCCGCACTGGCTGCCGACCCAGTTTCGGCTTTCGGCGGGGTACTCATTACGAATGCGACACTGGACGAAGCGACGGCGGCAGAAATCGACAAGCTGTTTTTTGAAGTGCTGATTGCGCCGGATTTTGAGCCGGAAGCCCTGCAGATACTGATGAAAAAGAAGAACCGCATCCTGCTGAAACAAAAAGGGACCGATTTCCCGTCCAGGCAGTTCAAATCCCTGCTGAACGGGGTGATTGCACAGGATTTTGATAAGAAGATAGAGTCGGCGGAAGAGCTGAAGACCGTCACCAAACGGACGCCTACCGCCGAACAGATAGAGGATTTGGTGTTTGCCAACAAGGTGGCCAAACACCTCAAGTCGAATACGATAGTACTCGCAAAAGGCAGGCAGCTGCTGGCGATGGGCTGCGGGCAGACTTCGAGGGTGGATGCGTTGCAGCAGGCTATCCACAAGGCACACTCGTTCGGCTTTGACCTGAACGGTGCGGTGATGGCGAGCGATGCGTTTTTCCCTTTTCCGGATTGCGTGGAAATAGCGGATAAAGCAGGTGTTTCGGCGTTCATCCATCCCGGCGGCAGCATCAAGGATCAGGATTCCATCGATTACTGTGATGCGCATCATCTGGTGATGGTGCTGACCGGTATACGCCATTTTAAACATTAATCCGTAACAAAGATTAAATTTTTGAGGAACGTTCTAGTTGTCATTTATAAAACGTATTTTTATCGTTTGATTTAATAAGTATAAGAAAGAATAGAAAATGGGATTTTTTAGTTTTCTGAATAAAGAGATTGCATTAGACCTTGGTACGGCAAATACGCTGATCATATACAGAGACCAGGTGGTGGTAGACGAACCGTCTATCGTGGCCGTTGATAAGAAAACGAATCAGGTGATTGCAGTGGGAAAGAAGGCGATGATGATGCACGAAAAGACACATGCCAACATCGAAACGATACGTCCGCTGAAAGACGGTGTGATTGCCGACTTTACCGCAGCGGAAGCGATGATACGTGGATTTATTTCCATGATAAATGATGGCAACAAATGGTTTCGCCCGTCGTTGACGATGGTGATCTGCATTCCATCGGGTATCACGGAGGTGGAGAAACGTGCAGTAGTGGAATCTGCGGAGCGCGCGAATGCGAGAGAACGCTATTTGATTCACGAACCGATGGCGGCGGCATTAGGTATAGGCCTCGATGTGGAAATGCCGGAAGGCAACATGATCATTGATATCGGCGGCGGTACGACGGAGATTGCGGTGATTGCCCTGTCAGGAATTGTAACCGATCAGTCTATCCGTGTGGCCGGTGACGAGTTTACACTGGATATCGTGGAGTATGTGAAAAGACAGCATAATATTTTAATCGGTGAACGTACGGCGGAGCCGGTGAAAATACATGTGGGTTCTGCCTTGCAGGATCTGGAAAATCCGCCGGAAGATTATGCCGTTCACGGAAGAGACTTGCTGACGGGCATTCCAAAACAGGTGACCGTTTCCTATTCGGAGATTGCAGGTTGCCTGGATAAATCCATTTCCAAGATTGAAGAAGCGGTGATGAAAGCGCTGGAGTCTACTCCGCCGGAACTGGCTTCGGATATCTATCGCAAAGGATTGTATCTGACGGGCGGTGGCGCGTTGTTGCGTGGCCTGGATAAACGGATTGCCATGAAAACAAAACTGCCGGTACAGGTGGCGGATGATCCGCTTCGTGCCGTTGTACGGGGTACCGGAATCGCATTGAAAAACAGAGACCGTTTTACCTTCCTGATGAGTTAAACGAATGCGCAGCATATATTTTCTTCTTTCCAGGTTTCATGTACTCTTCCTGTTTGTACTGATGGAAATCTTTAGTCTTTATCTTATTTATCAGTCACACAAATATCAGGAAGTGACATTCCTGAACACCTCCAATAACCTTGCCGGTAAGGTGGTAGGATTTGCCAATAGCTTTTATACGTTTATAAATCTAGGCAACACGAACAGGGAGTTGACAGAAGAAAATACCCGCCTGAAAAAAAGGATACGATACCGGAATACTTATCCTGCAGATACCGCACTTCCGGAACAATCGGAGTCTTACAGCTTTGAATATATTCCTGCAAAAATTGTCAATAACAGTATCAGTAAAAGCATTAACTACATAACACTGAACAAAGGCAGTAAAGACGGTATTCAGAAAGGTTGGGGTGTGGTCAGCAGCAACGGTGTGGTGGGTATTGTGACGAATGTTTCTGAAAATTTTTCTCTGGTGATGTCTGTCTTAAGTGTAAAGATGCTGGTGAGTGTCCGTCATAAGAACACGAATGCGTTGGGTAACCTGAGTTGGAACGGCAAAAGTCCGGCATTGCTGCAGATTCAGAATATCAGCAAAACACTTCCCGTCAAGAAGAACGATACCATTGTAACGGCGGGATTTTCCTCCATATTTCCACCGGATATTATAGTCGGAAAAGTGAAGCGCTTCAGCCCGGATGAAAGTTCCAGTTTTTATGAAGTGGATATAGAACCTACGAATGCCATTAGCCGGCTGAGTTATGTGTATGTCGTTAAGAACAGTAAAAAGAAAGAAATTGATGCATTGGAATCAAACGCATTGAATGAATAACAAGTTTATACTCACCAATATCATTCGGTTTGCGGTGCTCATGGCGCTGCAGGTATTGCTGTTGAATGAACTGCCGTTGGGACGTGCCTATATCATGATTTATCCGCTGGCGATTTTGCTGTTGCCTGTATTTACCCCCAGGCTCGCCGTGCTGGTGCTTGCCTTCCTTACCGGACTCATTATTGATATGTTCAGCAACGGTGGAGGCCTGCATACGGCATCGCTCACACTCATCGGTTACGGCCGCAGTTACATACTCGATACGTTTCAGCCACGCTCCGGCTGGACAAACTGGATGTTCCCAATCTTTCACAGCAGGGCGTCACCTGGTTTTTTCTATTATACGCTGATTGGTTTCTCCATCCACCATCTTGCGTATTTCTTTCTCGAGGTTTTCTCGTTTGCCAATTTTTTCCCCACTATCTTTAAGACACTCATCAGCTTGTTCGGTACATTGTTATTGGTATGGATGATCAGTTTGTTTTTTATGAAGGATATCAAAGAATAATTTTACATGCAACGAGGGAATGAAAGCGGCATTTTAGAGAAAGCGATTTATATCGCCGCGTTTATCCTGATTGTCCGTTTATTCTTTTTACAGGTTCTCACACCGGGATACAAACTGAAAGCGCATGATAATGTCGTGAAGAAAGTAACGATTTATCCGTCACGCGGACTTATCATAGACAGGAATGGTAAAATCATTGTGTATAATGATGCCGTTTATGATATCCTCATACAATGGAATATTACAAAGGATTTAGATACGCTTAAGTTATGTGAATTGCTGAATACCAGCATGGACTTTGCCCGTAAGAAACTGGATGAAATCAAACGAACAACGCCCAATAAACCTACTACACTTATCAAATTGCTGGATCCGCAAACGTTTGCCCGTTTTCAGGAACATCTTTTTGAATTTCCGTCCATCTCCTTCCAAACCCGTACCGTACGGCGCTATCCGTATCACGGCGGTGCGGCGCTCTTGGGTTATCTGAGTGAGGTAACGGAAAATAATATTGCAAATTCGGAAGGCTATTACGAGCTGGGGGATTATATGGGTACCACCGGGCTGGAATATTTTTATGATGAATGGCTGAGAGGAGAGAAGGGGTATAGCTTTCAGGTGGTCGATGTGAAAAATACCTATAAGGGGAAATATAAAGACGGGAAGGACGACAAGATTCCGGTAGCCGGCTGGGATTTGGTATCCGGCATAGATGCGGAACTGCAGGCGTACGGGGAAAAACTGATGCAGGGGAAAGTGGGTGGCATAGTGGCTATCGAGCCTTCCACCGGCGAAATACTGGCGTATGTCAGCAGTCCGGGATACGACCCGAATATCCTGACCGGCAGATACCGGCGTCATAATTTTAATGTGTTGTTCAAGGATTATTATAAACCATTGTTAAACCGCCCGATTCAGGCGATGTATCCGCCGGGGTCCACCTTCAAGGCAGGTGCGGCTTTAGTGATGCTGCAGGAAAATATCCATGGAGAAAAATGGTCGTGGTTCTGTCCGGGAGGATACAGGGTGGGCAATCATGTGGTGAAATGTCACGGCGTTCATGGTATCCCTGATGTGGAAACCGCCCTGCAGTATTCCTGCAATTCTTATTTCTGTAAGATTTACAATGACTTTATCATGGACTCCGTTTTTGCTGCGCCGGAAATTGGATATCAGAAATGGTGGGATATGACGAGTCAGTTTGGATATGGCAAGAAAATCGGTATTGACCTCGCCGGCGAAAAGAAGGGTAATTTACCGACCGTAAAATATTATAACAAAGTATTCGGTGCGGGCAGATGGAAGGCATCCACGGTGATATCAAATTCCATCGGTCAGGGCGAAGTTTTGGCTACTCCGCTGCAGATAGCGAATGCCATGGTCATCATAGCAAACAAAGGATTTTATATTACGCCTAAGATTTGCCGGTTCCTGAAGAAGGATGATAAATACAGGAAACCAAAGAAAGTAAAGATTGTTACGACCATTGATTCTGTCTATTACAGATATGTTACGGACGGATTGGAAAAAGTGGTACTGGCGGGTACCGCGCGGGTTGCACAGATTCCGGGGATTTCATTTTGCGGCAAAACGGGTACGGCACAGAACCCGCATGGAAAAGACCACTCTATTTTTGCCGGATTCGGACCAAAAGAAAATCCTAAGATTGCCATTGCGGTATTTGTCGAAAATGCCGGATTCGGGGCGACCTATGCAGCACCTATTGCATCGCTGATGGTGGAGAAATATTTGAACGACACCATCGCAAAAAAAAGAATACCGCTCGAAGAACGGATGATCAGCATACACCTGATGAAGACAGTATCGGAAATCAAGAACCTGAAATCCGCCGGACAGCAGAAGCAGGATTCCATAGCCAGGATAAAGGCGAAGAAAGATTCTGTCATACGGGATAGATTCAGGCAGGATTCTGTCAAGGCAGCAAAACTGAAAGCACAAAAGGAACTTAAACAGATAAGTGATTCTACTGCCAATTCTCCGAAAATTAAAAATGTGTATCCCTAATGGCGAATAATAAAAGAGCATATGATCCGATTGACAGTACCGTGTTGCTGTGTTATCTGTTTCTGGTGATATTAGGTATCCTGTCCATTTTTGCAACGGAATATAACGGCAGTTTTACGGCGGCTTTCTTCAGTTTCAAACACAGTTATATCAAACAGTTGGTGTGGGCGTTGATTTCGGGGTTGATGTTTTTCTCTATTTTGGGATTTGACAGAAGAATCCTGCAGCTTATATCCTATCCGATGTACGGGATGGTTTTGTTTCTGCTTTTTCTGGTGCTGGTGGTCGGACAAACGACCAAAGGACAGCAAAACTGGATTAATCTCGGTGCCTTCAAATTACAGCCGTCCGAGTTTGCCAAATTCGGAACAGCGATGGCGCTGGCCAAATATTTTGATACACCCAATATGCGCTTCATCACCCGGCGCGAACATCTGATTACTTATACCATCATCGGGATTCCCTTATTGCTGGTGGCGGCACAGGGAGACGCAGGTTCTTGTCTTGTATTTGCAGCCTTCGTTTTCGTTCTGAACAGGGAAGGTTTGTCCGACCTGGTGGTGTATCTCGGTTTGTTTGTGATTGCGGTTTCTGTTTTGTCGTTAATCATCAATCAGTACATTATCATAGGGATAACAATCGTTGTTTTTAGTGCACTAATATACTGGAACTGGATGAATAGATTCATGGCAAGGATTTTAACGGTGCTGATGGTTGGTACTTGTCTTTATACTTTTTCTGTCAGTTATGTGTTTAATAATGTATTGCAAAAACACCAGCGGGACAGAATTAATGTTGTCCTGGGAAAAGAACTTTCCAAAGAAGCGAAACGCGGCATCGCCTATAATCTCAACCAGTCTAAAATAGCCATCGGCTCCGGAGGGCTGATAGGCAAAGGCTTTTTGCAGGGGACACAAACCCGCTATAATTATGTACCTGAAACGAGCACGGATTTCATCTTTTCCGCAATTGGGGAAGAATGGGGTTTCGCCGGTTCACTTGTCTTGATTTTGGTTTACACCACATTGTTATTGCGGCTGCTTCTGATGGCAGAACGACAGAGGAGCCCTTACGGCAGGGTGTATATTTACTCGGTAGTCGCCATAATCTTTACCCACGTTGTAATCAATATCGGCATGACCATCGGATTGCTGCCCGTAATCGGGATACCGCTGCCATTGCTAAGTTATGGTGGTTCTTCCCTCCTTTCTTTCACCTTTATGATAGCCACCGCACTCAAGCTGGATAGTGAGCGACGTATGACATTACGTTAAATTTTCAAAAAATACTTGACAAACCCATCTTTTGGGATTATATTTGACGTATGTTTACGACATACGAATTATTAAACCATGTTTTATGTATGCTAAAATTGAAAATTTCAGTACCGACCGGCAGGAGCTGGCCCGATATGCAAAACTGATGGCGCATCCTGCCAGGGTGGCCATACTGGAATACCTGGCGAAAGAAAATAAGTGCATATCCGGCGATATTTCCAATGAACTGCCCTTAAGCAGGACAACGGTTTCCCAGCACCTTCAGGAATTAAAAAATAATGACCTTATTAAAGGGGAGATTGACGGCGTAACCGTATGTTATTGCATCAACTGGAAAACCTACGGAAAAATGGTGAAACTGTTTTCTGCGTTTTTTCAGAAAGTCAACGGTAATAAATTGAATCAGTGTTGTTAACCCTATAAATTAAAAAAAATGAGTACATCACTATTTCCGCGCATGCACGTCTCCCTGTACGTGTCTGATATCGCAAAGACGGTAGATTTCTACA
Source organism: Sphingobacteriales bacterium (assembly GCA_016719635.1). Lineage (NCBI taxonomy): Bacteria > Pseudomonadati > Bacteroidota > Sphingobacteriia > Sphingobacteriales > Sphingobacteriales bacterium. Next base: position 141,344 of record JADJYT010000004.1, read on the forward strand.
ATCAGTTTTTTGAAACAGAACCGGTAAAGGTTAAACCTAATTATGCCAAGTATGTTCTGGAAAAGCCTTCCCTGATTATCTCCTTTGTGGAGAACAGGGATTTTGTTCAGCCTCATTTCGGGCATTTAGGTTTTCAGGTGGAGACTCTGGAAGAATTAAACACAAGACTGGAAGCCGCATATAGCCGGCAATTGGTGAAAAAGGAGGAAATCGGCATCCATTGCTGTTATGCCAAACAGGATAAGTTCTGGGTGAACGACCCGGACGGCGTACAATGGGAAGTGTATTATTTTCATGAGGATGCGGAGTTCAACGATCCGCATTATGCCACACTTGAAGCGGATGCCTGCTGCATGCCGGCAGACCATACATTGGTTCAGCAGAAAATCGAACCGGCTGCATTGTCAAATACCTGTTGTCCACCGGAAAGTGGCTGCTGCTGATTAACTGATATAGAACAGATATGAACACTCCCGCCCAAAAACTAAATTACAAAGACAGATACCTGACTCTATGGATATTTTTAGCCATGCTGACAGGTGTTTCAATAGGCAATTTCTTCCCTACTGTTCCGGAAAGAATAAATAGCTATTCTTCCGGCACCACGAATATACCATTGGCAATCGGACTCATATTAATGATGTTTCCGCCGCTGGCCAAAGTAAAATATGAAACCTTGGGCAGAATATTCAAACATCCCAAGATTCTTCTAATAGGCTTGTTTCAAAGCTGGCTGGTTGGGCCGTCCCTGATGTTTGTGTTGTCTGTTACGTTTCTTTCGAATTATCCGGAATATATGACAGGACTCATGCTGATTGCCCTCGCGCCCTGTATCGCGATGGTACTGGTCTGGAATGACTTAGCCAAAGGCGACAACGAACTGGCTGCCGGGCTGGTCGCCTTTAACAGCATCATTCAGATTTTATTTTACAGTGTTTATGCCTGGTTTTTTATTACCGTTTTGCCACCACTATTTGGGGTGAAGGGATATCAGGTACACATCAGCATGCTGCAGATTGCCAAAAGCGTACTCATCTATCTGGGTATCCCGTTTTTCTCAGGGATGATAACACGATTTGTGCTTGTTCAATGGAAAGGAGAAGAGTGGTACACGGCCAGATTTATTCCTGCAATCAGCCCCATCACGCTGGTCGCTTTACTGCTGACCATCGTATTGATGTTTAGTCTAAAGGGACAGCTGATCATTCAGATTCCAAAAGATGTGCTGTTGATTTCGATTCCGCTGTTGCTGTTTTTTCTGTTAATGTTCTTCTCCACCTTTATTATCGTAAAGTATGCCGGAGGCAGTTACAAGGAAACAACGACACTGGCATTCACGGCAGGAAGCAATAATTTCGAATTGGGTATTGCGGTTGCCATTGCCGTGTTTGGAATTCATTCCGGTACAGCCTTTGCCGCTGTCATTGGCCCGCTGATTGAAGTGCCTGTACTGGTTACTTTGGTCAATTTTGCATTAACTCAGGTACATAAATTCAAACGTGCGTAAGAAAAACATATTGGTACTCTGTACCGGCAACAGCTGCCGCAGCCAGATGGCACATGGTTATCTGGAATTTTTTGCCAAAGGCAGGGCAAATGTTTACAGTGCCGGTGTGGAAACACATGGAGTGAATCCCAGAGCGGTTTATTTTATGAAGGAAGACGGCATTGAAATTGCACATCATGCATCCAATAATGTACTGGAATATAAAGATGTCGAATTTGATTTTGTAATTACCGTTTGTGACCACGCAAAGGAAGTGTGCCCGTATTTCCCGACAAAAGCGGTAATGCTGCATCATAATTTTCAGGACCCTTCCAAAGTAAAAGGCACAGAAGAAGAAGTGGCTGCTGCATTCCGGAAGGTGCGCAAGGAGATAAAGGAATATTGCCGAAAGTTTATTTCGGAAAAAATCGGGGATAACTAGATATACTTGGTCGTTTCTTCGGGTGTTTCCTCCGGGCTGAGCGAATGTTTAACGGTATCCGCAATCAGCTTGACTGCAATAAACAGCGATACACAGGCGATCATGGCTGTCTTGTGGTCGGCATTCAGTTTGTCCAGTACCAGCTGATACAGGAAAGTACCCAGTACCACTACAATATGCACGACAATGATCCGGCCATCAAACATGCTGTAGTAGTCAGCAGGTTTGGCATATTTGTATCTTCCCGTTGCAATATATTTTACGATAAACTCCACCAGGTTATACACTACAAAACTCAGCATGGCTACCTTGAAAAAGGCGTCCTGAAAAGTCATAATTCGGAATATATCCATTCCCGCACCTTTTTCTTTGGCAGAGACCATAAAGCCTAAGAAGACGATGATAAAAAGGAGATAGAAAAAAAAGATACCGGTTCTGAACGCAAAAAACTTGAAGGCCAGTGTGATTTTTGATAAAAAATCGGCATTGGCATCTCCCTGTGCCAGCAAAATCTTTAAAAGCTGAAAAGTACTGATGATTAATAATTCTATCCAGTAAATATAAACGACAGAAAAAATAGTCCAGTCGTACATAATGACGCCGTATAATGGAAATAAATTGGACAGGATGGAAAGTGGGAGCAGGTAGGTCGTCGTTCTATTTTTCATAAAAAACAAAATTGGCTTTTGTAAGTTAAATATAATGATTAATTTTCAGTTATGCCGAACAGAGATTTACACCACATGCGCGAGAGCTATGAAGCCTCCTTTCTACTCGAAGAACATTGTCATAAAGACCCGTTTCACCAGTTTGATGAGTGGTTTCATCATGCCATCCATTTAAAAGTGGCAGAGCCTAATGCGATGACATTGGCAACCGTAGGAGAAGATGGACAGCCATCGGCACGTATTGTGTTGCTGAAAAGTTTCAGCAAACAGGGATTTATTTTCTATACCAATTATGAAAGCAGAAAAGGAAAGCAGATGAAACACAATGACAAAGTGGCGCTGCTGTTCTGGTGGGGCGAACGGCAGGTTCGTATTGAAGGTAAAGTAAAGAAAGTAAGCAGAGCCGCTGCAGATACCTATTTTCATGCAAGACCGAAAGGAAGCCAGATTGGTGCTCTCGCATCACCGCAAAGCAAGGTGATTGAAAACAGGAATCTGCTGGAAACAAACTACCGTGCGCTGGAGAAGAAATACAAAGGAAAAATGGTGCCGCTTCCGGATGCCTGGGGTGGTTATAGTGTAGCGCCCGATTTGATTGAATTCTGGCAGGGCAGAGTCAGCCGCCTGCACGACAGGATTCAGTATACCAAAGTATCCAAAGGAAAATGGAAGATGGAGCGCCTGGCACCGTAAAATAAAAAAGCCTCAACGTATGTTGAGGCTTTATTTTTTGGAGGTAGTCTGATCTTATTTTTGTTTACGGCATCAGTCAGCTCTTTACCTGCTTTGAATTTCACTAATGTTTTGGCAGGAATAGTGATTTTCGCACCTGTAGACGGGTTTCTTCCTTGTCTTTTAGCTCTTTTAGCGGTGCTGAAAGTACCAAAGCCAATTAACGTTACTTTGTCTGCTTTTTTCAATGCTTTACGAATGCTGTCTAACACGGCATTCAACGTGTCATTTGCTGTTGCATTGGTTACTCCTGCTGCGTCAGCGATTACTTTTACTAAATCTCCTTTGTTCATATTGTCTTATTTAAAAGTTAAAAAAACATTATGCCACAAAGTTAGATCGTTTATTCAATTATCCAAACAATTCGTGAAAAATGTTAGTAAAAATGGGCGTCTGTGTAAAATTATTTACCGGAACGCTTGTTTTTATTGGTGCTTACGCTGAGAAAGATGTTCCGCATCCGCATGTTTCGGTAGCGTTCGGGTTATCGAAAATGAACCCCCTGTTGTCCAGTCCGCTCTTGAAATCTATGGTGCAATCGTACAGATAAATAGCCTGTGATTTGTCTATGAATAAAGGAACGGAGTCTACCTCAAAAATGCTGTCATTTTCTTTGGCGGTATCGAAATCCAGAATATAGCTGAATCCTGCACATCCGCCGCCTTTCACGCCGATTCTGAGTCCATGATGTGCACCATAGTTTCCTTTGGTAAACAAATTCTTTATTTCGGCAACGGCATTGCCTGTAAAGGAAACCGGAATTTTATTTTCTGTAATGGCAGTCATGATGAGTTTAACAATGAAAGCGTAAAGTTAGTTCAACGAAACGTATCCTGCATAAAATTGCTGTTAAAAAATGAGGCGGTAGATAAGTGCTTTTTTCTGAAAAAATAGCCTAATTTTAGGCATTAATTAAAATACCTTCTTTTCCTATGAATGCAGCAGATTTTCTGGAAATCCTTAAATATGTCCTTCCCTCCGTAGTGATGCTGGGCGGTGTATATATGGTGATAAAGACATTTTTGGAAAATGAGAGCGACCGAAGGAAACTGGAAGTCAACAAGGCACTGGTATTTGAACAGCGCAAGGTGTCCCTGCCAATCCGCCTGCAGGCGTACGAAAGGATCATCGTCTTTTTGGAACGCATTCATCCGTTCAGCCTGCTGCAGAGGGTATATGTCCCGAATATGCTGGTTGCCGAATATCAACTGGAACTTATAAAAACCGTACGTGCGGAATATGAGTACAATTTGTCGCAGCAGATGTACATCAACAACGATGCGTGGCAGATGGTGGCTACGGCCAAGGAAGAAACGATAAAGGTCATCAATCTGTTTGCATCCAAAATGTCCGATGACGCGGATGCGAGTGAATTGCATAAAGCGATACTGAGTTATTACATGCAGTCCGATAAGGATGTGCCGGTGCAGATTGCGATTAATTTTGTCAAAGATGACGTCAAACATTTATTCTAAACATGGGTTGCTGATAGCATGTCTTGTTTTGTTCTCGGCGTGTAAATCCTATTTTCCGGTTCAGGAGCATTCTTCTTTAATTAAAATCAATGCATCGCTTGCTTCCGATTCGATTATCACCGGATATTATGCACCCTACAAAGATTCACTGGACAGGATCATGAAGGTGCCTTTGGCGGAACTGGAAAATGAACTGACCAAAAAACAGCCGGAAGGAACGCTCGGCAATCATCTGGCGGATATCCTGAAAATCCAGGCAGAACAATACAGCGGAACAAGAGTAGATGTAGCGATACTGAATTATGGCGGTATCCGCATTCCTGCATTGAGCAAAGGAACTCTTCGTATGGAACACGCTTATTTTATAATGCCGTTTGATAATTACATTGTCCTGCAAACATTGACAGGCCGGCAATTGTCCGATTTTTGTGATTCGATGGCGATCAAAAAAGGATGGCCGGTATCCGGGATGTCCTTTCAGATTGAAAACAGCAAAGCTGTTCATGTCAATGTTGCAGATACACCTTTGGACGTTCAAAAGAAATATACAGTTGCTTTAAATGATTATGTCGCCAACGGAGGAGACGGGATGACATTCTTAAAAACTATTCCGCAGCAGCAAACGGGCGTATTGTTTCGCGATGCTATCATAGAATACTGGAATGCGCAAAATAAAGCGGGCAAAAAGATTTCTGCTGCGCTGGAAAACAGAATCAGTTATGCAAAATAGACGGGATTTCTTAAGAACAGGTGTTTGGGGAGGCGCGGTATTGGGGTCTGCCGTATCTCCGTTGTCACTGTTCGCAAAAGAGCAGGAAGAGCAGCTGACTATTTTACATACCAATGACGTACACAGTCATATTGAACCATTTCCGGATGACGATGCCAAATATCCCGGAATGGGCGGTGCCGCTCACAGAGCCGTTATCATTCAAAAAATCCGGAACACGAAAGAGAATGTACTCGTACTGGATGCCGGTGATATTTTTCAGGGGACACCTTATTTTAATTTCTTTCACGGTGACCTGGAAATTGATCTGATGAATAAAATGGGATATGATGCAGCTACCATAGGCAATCATGATTTCGACGGCGGCATTGAAACACTGGCGAAACAAATCAGCAGGGCAGCTTTTCCGTTTGTCAATTGCAACTATGATTTTTCGGGAACTCCCGTGGACGGAAAGGTGCATAAACATATTGTCATCAAAAAAAGAAGATTGAAAATCGGTATCACCGGCTGTGGTGTGGAGCTGGATGGCCTTGTTCCGGATAAATTAGTTGCAGGCACCCGATACCTGGATCCGGTGAAAACGGTACAGGAACAGGTGGATATTCTGAAATACGAAAAGAAATGTCATCTCATCATCTGCTTATCACATTTGGGCTATAAATACGGTAATCCAAAAGTCAGTGATATCGTTCTGGCCAGGGAAACCAGCGGTATTGATGTTATTATCGGAGGGCATACACATACATTCCTGGAAGCGCCGGTTTCGGAAAAGAATAAAACAGGAAAATACGTCCTGATTAATCAGGTTGGATGGGCAGGACTGCAAATCGGGCAGCTGGAGTATTATTTTGAAAAAAAATCCGGAAAAAAGTTTTCAAACCATCAAACTGTAATTGTTGATAAAAAGTCAATAGAAAAATAATTTTTTTATTAACGAAAAAAGCCTCATCTTAGTTACGTCGATAATTGTCCATTCAAAACTTTTTTAAAAACCGAATAGAGCGTATGAAAAACAAGCATGAACTTGTGTGGGAAAACTGTCTGAAGATTATCAAAGATAACATCAATGTACAAAGCTATAAAACGTGGTTCGAACCAATTAAACCGGTCAAACTGGACGGAAGAATCCTGACGATTCAGGTACCCAGCCAGTTTTTTTATGAGTGGCTGGAAGAGCATTATGTTACCTTGCTTCGTAAAACCATTAAGAGAGAATTAGGGGATGATGCCAAACTGGAATACAGAATCCTCGTGGATTCTTCCAATGGTGTCAAATCCGAACCAAAAACCATTGATGTTCCGAATTACCGGGAAGGTGTTTATGGCACGAATGAAGTATCGATGCCGGCCGTCTTCTCCAGCCCTATGGTAAAGAATCCATTCGTGATTCCGGGCTTGAAAAAAATTCATGTCGATTCGCAGCTCAATCCGAATTATACGTTTGATTCCTTTATAGAAGGAGATTGCAATAAATTTGCACGCAGCGCAGGTATGGCGGTAGCGAAAGCACCGGGCGGCACGGCATTTAATCCGTTAGTGATATACGGTGGAGTGGGTCTGGGTAAAACACACCTGGGACAGGCCATTGGGAATTTCATTAAAGTCAACAACTCTACCAAAACAGTGTTGTATGTCAGTTCTGAAAAATTTACCAGCCAGTTTCTGAATGCACTGAAAGACAACAGTACCAACGATTTTATCCATTTTTATCAGCAGATTGATATATTAATTATTGATGATATCCAGTTTTTTGCAAACAAGACCAAAACACAGGATATCTTTTTTCACATTTTCAATCACCTGCATCAAAACGGCAAACAGCTGATTCTGACTTCCGACAGGCCGCCGAAAGACCTGGAGAATATGGAAGAGCGGCTGCTGTCGCGTTTCAAATGGGGTCTGACAACGGATTTACAGTCACCGGATTACGAAACACGTATCAGTATCCTCGAAAAGAAACTGCATGCGGATGGTATTGAGATGCATGAAGATGTTACCCGATTTATCGCCACCAACATCAAGACGAATGTACGGGAACTGGAAGGGGTACTGACCTCCATCTTGGCGCAGGCGACTCTGAACAAACTGGATATTACGCTGGATCTGGCAAAAAGGACCGTCATTAATTTTGTAAAACATGCTACGAAAGAAATTTCGCTGGACATGATACAAAAAACAGTATGCGACTTCTTCGAAGTGCCGGTGGAAAAACTGAAAGAGCCTACCCGCAAGCGTCAGTTTGTACAGGCACGTCAGTTGTCCATGTTCTTTGCCAAGGAATATACGAAGTCTTCTCTGAAGGCGATTGGTCAGCAGTTTGGAGGCAGAGACCACAGCACCGTTATACATTCCTGCCAGGCAGTCCGTAATTTAATCGATACAGACGAGGAATTCAGGGATTCTGTGGAAGAACTGAAAAAGCGCATTGAATTGAGTTTGTAATATTTCAGTTCTAATATGATTTAATCCGCGCAAGCGGATTTTTTTATGCCCGGAAGATATTATCAATTTATTAAAGCAATAAACGCGCACAAAAATTGTCTTATATTTGCAAAGTTCTTTAAAAATCCTATCTTTGCCGTCCCAAAGTTCTTATAAGGAATCAGAGGAGGTGAGATGGGTGAGTTGGCTTAAACCACCAGTTTGCTAAACTGACGTACGGGAAACTGTACCGAGGGTTCGAATCCCTCTCTCACCGCATCGGGGCGTAGTTCAGCCCGGTTAGAATGCCTGGTTTGGGACCAGGAGGTCGTTGGTTCGAATCCAGCCGCCCCGACTAACCACAAAATAAATGCCGCTTAGGGATAAGCGGCATTTTTTTTGAAGAGTTGACACCTTTTTGCTCTTTGTTTTAAAAGTTTTTAATCCTCTTGCATTAGATGTTTTTTTAGAGCATTTATAAAAAGCAAGTAAGGATTATGGCTCAGCAGCCATACTTAATCCATCATACTCCGTATCATCCAACTGGTCAGCCAGAAGCTTAGCCTGCTCCAGAACAGTTTCCGTGGCTTTAACTTCCATGTCAGGAGGATAGCCATGCTTGCGTAAGATCTTCTTCACAGCGATACGCATTTTTGCCTGTACATTTTCCCGTACTGTCCAGTCAATGCTGGTGTTCTTCTTGATGGTATCTACCAGTTCCCTGGCGATATGCCTTAAGACTTCATCACCCAGAACGGCAACTGCACTGTCGTTCACTTCCAGGGCAGAATAAAAAGCATACTCCCTGAAATCTAAACCCAGGTCTTCCCCCTTGCGATCTGCTTCTTTGATCTCTTTAGCCAAACTAATCAGCTCATCAATGATCTGGGCAGAAGTAAGCAGGTTGTTCTGATAATTCTTTACAGCCTGTTCCAGCATTTCAGAGAACTTCTTCGACTGTATCAGGTTCACCTTCCGTCTCATTTTTATTTCGCCGTTCAACAGCTTCTTAAGTAACTCTAATGCCAGGTTTTTGTGTTCCAAGCCTCTTACTTCAGCCAGAAACTCATCCGACAAAATTGAAATATCAGGTTTCTTGATCCCTGCTGCATCAAAGATATCTACCACTTCATCCGATACAATGGCATCCGACAGGATTTGCTTAATAGCCGTTTCGATCTCTTCATCCGACCTGCCTCCAGTGGTAACAGAAACCTTAACGATACGGGCTTTGATAGCCTGAAATAAACCTACATCATTTCTGATTTCTGTAGTATATGGGTGAGGCACAGAAATTGCAAAGGCTTTGGTGAGGGCTGTTACAGCATTGATGAATCTTTCTTTGCCATCTTCCAGACCCAGTATGTAGTTGGCTGCCTGTATCGGGAAATACAACTTCGCTTTTGGCTGTAACCCGAAGAAGGACTTGTAATCGAAACCCTTGGGTTGGCTCTTGTCTGCTGGTTGTTCTGAGAACATTTGAACGACCACTTCATATTTGCCCATCATTACCGATGCAGCTTCTTCCTGGTCGAATGCTGGTTTGCCTTTTCCGCCACTATCCGTATAGGTAGACAGTGCTTTTTTCAGTTCATTGGCAAAACCAATATAGTCCACAATCAAACCGCCTTCCTTGTCTTTATAAACTCGGTTTACCCGAGCTATAGCCTGCATCAGGTTGTGTCCCTGCATAGGCTTGTCTACATACAGTGTATGCAACACAGGAATATCAAAGCCTGTCAGCCACATATCCCGAACTATAGCCAGTTTCAGCTTGTCTTTAGGGTCTTTCAGCCTTTCGCCTATGGCTTTGCGCTTGGCTTTGTTTCGTACATGAGGCTGGAAAGCTAATGGATCAGCTGAAGAGCCAGTCATGACAATTTTAATGACGCCTTCGCTGTCGTCATCACTGTGCCAGTCAGGGCGTATTTTCTTGATCTCGCTGTACAGTTCCACGCAGATCCTTCTGCTCATACATACGATCATAGCTTTACCATCGAGCACAGCATCCCGAGCTTCAAAATGGTTGACTATATCCTCGGCTATCAGTTTTATACGATGTTCGTTGCCTACGATGGCTTCCAGCCTTGCCCATTTGGCTTTCAGTTTCTGACTGGCGGTGATCTCTTGTCCTTCGGTGAGTTCTTCAAACTCCGAATCTACACGAGGCTTCTCTTCATCTTTCAGGTATATTTTTGCCAGACGGTTCTCGTAGTATATTCTTACTGTAGCTCCGTCTTCCACTGCCTGCTGGATATCATACACATCAATATAATCTCCAAACACAGCCTGGGTATTCTTATCGGTGCTTTCAATCGGTGTTCCAGTAAAGCCAATAAATGCTGCACCAGGCAGGGCATCCCGCATGTGCTTGGCAAAACCATCCATAAAGTCGTACTGGCTGCGATGGGCTTCATCTGCGATGACCACTATATTCCTCCGATCAGAAAGCAGTTCGTATTGCCCCTTGATGTTTTTTGTTTTTCCTTCTCCGAGGTCAATCTTTTCTTCGATCTCTGGCAGAAATTTCTGTACCGTAGTGAAAACTATCCCGCCAGAAGTAACGCTGAGCAGTTTTTTCAGATGCTCTCGGTTCTCTGCCTGCACTGGAGTCTGTCGTAACAGATCCTGGCTCAGGGAAAAAGTATCAAACAACTGATCGTCGAGGTCATTTCTGTCGGTTAATACGACCAGTGTCGGATTATGGAGTTCCAGTACCAGTTTACCTGCATAGAACACCATAGTCAGGCTCTTACCGCTTCCCTGGGTATGCCAGATAACACCTGCTCTTTGATCCCCAGTTTCCGAAGTAGCCTTTTTGGTAGTTTCTACAGCTTTGTTTACAGCAAAGTACTGGTGATAACGCGGAACGATCTTGGTCAGCTCATCTTTATTCTCATGGAATACCGTAAAATGACGTATCAGGTCAAGCAGGACTTCTTTTTTGAGCATACCTTTTGCCATGACTTCCATCTGCGGAATGTCTTCATGGGCAGCAGAGATACCGTCTATGGACTTCCAGGGAACAAAGAACTGCTTAGGGGCTGTCAGAGAGCCATACAGGGCATCCCAGCCATCAGAGGCTATCAGCAGGGCATTATACTGAAACAGAGAAGGAATTGCCTGTTTATACGTTTGCAACTGGTTAAAGGCAGAATGTATGGTGGCATTTTCATCCGTGGCGTTCTTTAGCTCGATCACCACCAAAGGGCAGCCCGTTTACAAAGAGGATGATATCAGGCCGTTTGTTGGTGTTACCTTCTATGACGGTGAACTGGTTGATGACTAAAAACTCGTTTCGTTCAGGATGCTCATAATCGATCAGCCAGACTTTATCGCCAGCTATACGGTCACCTTTCCGATATTCCACATCCACCCCTTCAGCCAGGTACTTATGAAACTGGTGGTTATTCTGAAACAAGCTGGGACTATCGGAGCGTAATACTTTACGAAAGGCTTCTTCCTTTGCTTCTTTGGGAATAGAGGTGTTGATACGGTCTATGGCATGCTGTAAGCGTTGTTTGAGAACAACCTCGTTGTATTCCCTTTCCTGAAACAATCCTTCAGGCGAGATCTCCACCCCATTGAGATACGCATAGCCCAGGTCGATGAACTCCTGTATGACTACCTGCTCGATATGGTCTTCTGAGATAACTGCCATGTCAGGATGTTGTTTCGGTTAATGGTTCGGATACTTCTAGCTGACCAGATATAAGTTTTGGAAGAAGAGTATCTCGAAGTGATACTAATTGATTAATTTCTAAAGTAAGAGTGTAAATGAGTTCGTCGTTAGATTTAATAGCATCTTCAAACTGAGCAATAATACTATCAGATGGTATGATTATTTTTATATTCCCTAGTGTTTCTTTGTTTATTGATCCAAAGACGGTCCCTTCGTTATCATATGACTTTAAAGTGTCTTGTAAAGAAAGGATCTTATAATATGTATAGGTGAAAAATTTCTTCCTATGAGATAAAGCACCTAATCCACGACCTATGCAACATTCATCCTGAGACATATTAATATCACCTACTGGAGCTCTAACGCTAATTAATGTTTCATATTTGTTGGCAATTTTCTTAGGGTCTGTTGTAAACATTCTCACACTTGGGAATCGAAATCCAAAATCTGAACGCCCTTGAAAAAAAATCATTCCATTGTGTTCGTAATTATAAGTATCACCCTTTGGTGACTGCCCCATGTTTAGTAAAAATTCATCTTTTAATGATCCATCTCTCCATCCTTTCGGAATCTCACCCAACTCAGATTCCACCATTTCACCACCTGATGATTTGTAAGGTTGTCCGTTAGCATCAGGAAACTCGAAATCAATGAACCATTGCTTAAACAGGGCTTGTGCCAGGGCTTCTAATTCCTGGTTGATCTTGTTGTTGAGTTCGATCTTGTCATCGAGAGAGGAGAGGATTTCTGCTATGGCGGTTTGTTCAGTAATATTGTCAGGTGCTATGATGCTGAATTCCTCAATCATACCTTTGGTTATAGCGTTTCTTGTTGCACCTGAAGAAGCGAGCATTAACATATACTCTTTAAATGAAGGATTTAAGAGATAGTATTTTAAGAAAGCATCATTTAATACGTCTGGTTTTGGGCGAATGATAGCGACATGTTGATTGACTCTGGCTGGTAGTATATTCTCTGGAACTTGACAAACCCTTGCAACACTATCACCAGTTATGTTCAATAGAATGTCGTTCTTTTCGATAGCAACATTATTTAGTTTTTGTGCTTGTTCTTCATTTATGAAAGCTAAGCCGTTTAAGGAAAACTGAAAGTCAAGTACGTTCTGACTCCTGATAAGAGCATATTCACCACTCTCATGGTATGTATCACCACCGCCTCTTGGAGTAGCCCCTGAACCTATTTTGGAGCATGAGTCTTTTAGCTTATATTCTTTCCAGTTGGTCATTGTTGTAATAATTCCCATTGAGAAATTCTGTTTTCACACTCTGCATTTGGTAAACCTAAGCGAGGATTTATAGTTGTTCTTAAAGCAGTTAACTTTTCAATTGCTTCTTGTGGAGATATAATTCCATGAGCTACTAATTGGTCAAAGATCCATAAGTGGCCTCGCACAGTTATATTCTTGGATGTAGCGAACTTTCTGAGAGTATTATCAGACGTTATTAAGCTTCCTTCAACCATTTGGGCACATAATATAGCAGAACAATCTTGTTCAGACAACTGAGGTTTTTCCACTTGAAGTTGTCCTATATGGATTAATTCTTCAGATGAAAAGGTAGTTATATTCAATATTCCTCCATTGATATATTCTTGTAATTGTTCAAGTTGATCATCATTTAATTCGCCTAAGACCAAATCTGTAGTATGAAAGATTAGTTCTAATGAGAAAAACTCACCCAACAAATGGAGTTTCACTAAGTCTATTAGTACGTTTGCATCATTTACTACAATTATCATATCTCAATAAACTCGTCTCTGAAGGTGGCTAACTTTTGATTGGCTAAGTTTGCTGCCTTGCTCATGGTTATTATTTCTTCTGAAGTGGCACGATATAATAGCTGTTTAAAACGAGAAGAATGTTCTTTTCCAATATATTCACCCATGCCTTTTTCTTTCTTATTATCAGTATTACTATTTACCCACTTTCTAAATCTAATGTATCTTTGATTGTTAATCACACCTAAGGCAAATGCTCTTGCCATTATTGCCTGTATAGATATTCCATAAGTTTCTTTAATTGCTATAAGCTCTGACAAGCTAATGCTTTTCCGATTGTTACCAAGTTCCTTCAAGAAAGTATCTTTAGGCATTAACATTGCGCCTGCAAAGTGATTGCAAAATCTTTCAACATCTTTAGTTTCAGTATCATCATCAAGATTAAGTAACAGATGCCCTAACTCATGTAAAGCGGTGAAACGTTTTCTCTCAATAGGAAAATTCCTATTAATAACTATGACTGGAATACTGTTATTAGCCCATCCAGAGAGTCCATCAAAATCTTCATTCTCATTTAACTCAATTACTTTTATTTCTTTATCTTCTAAAAGTTCAATTACATTTGGTAATGCATTGAACCCTATCTTCCATACATCAAGAAGGTGGTTTACAGCAATTTCAATATCATCTAATCCCTTTATGGAAAAGTCTTTTATAGGATTTGAGAATTCTGATGATAATTCAAGGAATCGTTCTAACTCGATGTATTTAGCGATACTATCAGTTACTTCTTCCTTAATAATATTAATCTCTTTCTGAGGTAGCTTGTTTTTTTTGCGGAACTCAATACTTTCAACGTTAACGGTAAATGGTCTGAAAAAGTAGTCTGGCTTAACATTTAAAGCCTTAGACAATGCAAGTAGTACTTTACTATCAGGACTCATTACACCATTTTCATACTTGGTAATGGCATTATGACTAACAAGAAACTGCATCTTTTCAGATAGTTCTCGTAACGATAGTCCAGCTTTGATTCGTGCAGACTTGATTCTTTTTGCGATTATTTCTTTCATAGAATTTGTATAAGGGTTTACAAAATTACAAAATAATATGGAATTGTAAACCAATCTTATGTTAAATTTCAATACCAATCTTAAGTAGATTTTTTCTTATATCCTTCTGTAAATCAATTGATTTTGCAAAATAACTTTTTAAATTCTCGCTAATGATAGCTACTTTTTCTTCATAAGCTACACCATCGTCTTCCACATCTTCAGTTCCTACATATCTGCCAGGTGTCAATACAAAGTTGTTTGCTTCCACTTCAGCTAATGAAGCTGACTTGCAAAAGCCCTGTAAGTCTTCATACTTACCATCTTTGTTTCTCCAGTTGTGGTAGGCTTCTGCTATTTTTTTTATATCATCTTCAGAAAATGCTTTATTCTTACGACTGGTCATGTGTCCTAACTTACGTGCATCTATGAATAAGATTTCATTGCTTCGGTTTCTGTATTTATAGTTAGTCCTGTTACGGGCTAAGAACCATAAGCAGGCAGGTATTTGTGTATTATAAAATAACTGGGTAGGTAATGCCACCATGCAGTCTACCAGTCCTTCCTTTATCATCTGCTCTCTGATTAGATTCTCAGAGCCAGCATTGGTAGTCATGGAACCATTAGCTAAAACAATACCTGCTGTTCCATTGGGGCCCAATTTGTTGGTGAATAGCTGCAACCAGGCATAGTTGGCATTTCCAATAGGAGGAACTCCGTATTTCCAGAGGTGGCTGTCTTGCAGTTGCTCACCACCCCAGTCTGAGATGTTGAACGGAGGATTCGCCAGGATATAATCAGCTTTCAGGTCTTTATGCCTGTCGTTATGGAAGGTGTCTCCAAACTCTATTTTGGCATCAATACCTCGGATGGCTAAGTTCATTTTAGCCAGCTTGTAGGTGGTCGGGTTGCTTTCCTGTCCGTATACGGCAATGTCACCTATCTTGCCTCCATGAGCCTCTAAGAACTTCTCACTTTGTACAAACATACCACCACTGCCACAGCATCCATCATATATACGACCATTGTAAGGTTCCAGCATTTCCACCAGAAGCTTAACGATGCTTTCAGGTGTATAGAACTGTCCACCACGTTTACCTTCTGCATCTGCAAACATACCTAAGAAGTATTCATACACTCTGCCTAAAAGGTCTTTGCTGCTATGTCCTTTTTCTTTGAAACCAACGTTTCCGATAAGATCTAACAGTTCCCCCAGGCGTTTCTTATCCAAGGCAGGCCTGGCGTAATCTTTGGGCAAAACCCCTTTAAGGGAAGGGTTATCCCTTTCGATGGCATCCATAGCATCATCCAGATCTTTGCCAATGCTAGGCAGCTTGGCCCTTTGGTGTTGCAGGTAGTTCCATCTGGCGGAAGGTGGCACGTAGAACACGTTTTCAGCCAGGTATTCATCCTTATCCTCTGCATTGGATAGCTTATCTTCTTTGAGTTTATTGTAGAGTTCTACGAAGCTGTCGGAGATGTATTTCAGGAAGATCAAGCCCAGTACAACATGCTTATATTCAGCAGCATCCATGTTGTTTCGCATCTTATCAGCCGTAGCCCAGAGTGTTTTTTCGAGGTCTTGAGTCATCCGTTTTATAGTTGAGTTTTCCAAATATAAGGAATCGGGGGCATATTTCTACGCATAATAAATGTAACAGCCAGATTGGTTACTTCGAAGATCCTTATAGCTTAAGTAATATATTAATAAAGAATACCTGATCGGATGCCAAAGGCTTGAAGTTTCTTCCGTATGTGATGAGATACTATTTGTCTTATTTACACAAATAAAACTTCCATTCAACATTCCATAAATATGACATAAATCATACTTTATTTACCGGTTTTATGATTCTGCGCATAAGAAACTTATGTCCGTCATGCTAATATTGTACTATTAAGTTTTAACCGAAAATCTATTTTTATGAAAAGAAATGTAGTTATAGCAGTGGCCGTCTTTATATCGGCGCTATTGACAGGATGTAAATCCTCCGGAACGTCAGAGCAGGCAGACGCTTCCTCTGAGGGTGCTGCCACAGAGGCTGTCGGCCAATCCGGTGTACAGGATGATGTATCGAATCCTAATATTGTACAGGTAGCTGTTGGAAGCAAGGATCATTCCACTTTGGTTACTGCCGTGAAAGCGGCAGGGTTAGTAGATGCACTCAGCAATGCAGGTCCGTTTACGGTTTTTGCACCTACGAATGCAGCTTTTGACAAATTGCCTAAAGGTACTGTCGAAGGGTTGTTAGAGCCTGATAAAAAAGATGATTTGAAAGGTATATTAGAGTATCATACATACGTCGGATCTTTAAAGGCGGAATACTTGCAGGACGGTCAATCCTTCGAGCAGGTAAGCGGACAAAAAGTTACCATATCTAAAAAAGATGGTAAGACCTTTGTAAACGGAACTGCAGAGATTGTGGCATCTATCCCAACCGCTAACGGTATGATACATGTGATTAACGAGGTCTTGCTGCCCCCTGCTCAATAATTTTTTATCTATTTGGTTTAATAAAGATTGAAGCGGGAGTTTTTCTTCCCGCTTTTATTTTAAAAGATATATCAGCATACTCCATGAGTATATGTGACAGGTTTTCTGCTGCATTAAAGTATCAAGAATTTTAACTTAAATCTAATTAATTATGTTATCAAAAAGTCAAGCACGGTTGTTTTTCCTGGGAGGAACCATCGTAACATTTCTAGTCTTTATCGGATTATCCTGGCATTCGTTAAGTGTCGAGGTTCCGAAGAAAACGCACCCCGAGAATCTAACAGCTCAGGTGATAAAAGGTAAGCAGTTGTGGGAAAACAACAACTGTATGGGATGCCATACGATAATGGGTGAAGGTGCCTATTATGCACCGGAACTGACAAAGGTCGTAGAACGTAGAGGAGAAGGCTACATAAAGGCAGCACTCATGTCGAAAACACCGTGGTCACCACGAGGCAGAAAGATGGTGGCGTATGGTTTCTCCGAAGCGGACGCCAATGACCTGGTTGCATTCCTCACCTGGATTGGCAATACGGACCTGAACGGGTTTCCGCCGAAACCGGATTATAAATCAACAACCAATCCGAAATAAAAATAATAACATGGAATATCAGGGCAGTTCAACTTACCATGATGAATGCATAATGGATAAACCGTGTACACCATTTATAAACAATAAATAAGATCATATGAAATATAAATCACAAAAACTGGCGTATTGGTTCTTTGCACTATCAATGCTGCTGCTGTCGTTACAGATTATCTACGGGTTTATCATGGCGTTTGCCCATATGGGATACGATAACCTGCATCCCGTCATTGCTTTCAATACCGCCAGAGCGGTACATACCAACTTGCTGGTGGTATGGTTACTATCCGGCTTTATGGGCGCAGCCTATTATATCATTCCGGAAGAAGCGGAGCATGAACTGGTCAACGTGAAACTGGGTTTTGTACAACTGATATCCCTTGCGGTAGTAGGTGTGATTGCAGTTGTAGGGTATCATTTTAATTACTGGGAAGGCAGAAAATTTCTGGAAATTCCAAGACCGTTAGACTACCTGGTGGTAATCAATGTGCTTACCTTTTTAGGGTTGATACTGATGACCCTGTTTAAAGGAAAGAAAAGAACAACGACTTCATTGGTTCTCACGATGGGGTTGGTCTTTGCAGCATTGCTGTATCTGCCGGGCATGATTTGGTTTGATAACCAAACGATGGATTCTTTTTTCCGCTGGTGGGTGGTGCATCTTTGGGTGGAAGGTGTTTGGGAATTAATCATGGGAGGTATTCTTGCGTTCCTGTTGATTAAAATTACAGGCGTGGACAGAGAGGTAATTGAAAAATGGCTGTATGTGATTGTTGGGTTGACATTTATTTCCGGGGTATTAGGCACTGGTCACCATTACTATTATATCGGAACACCGAAATACTGGTTGATTATCGGCGGGATTTTTTCCGCGATGGAACCACTGGCTTTTCTGGCTATGGCCTTGTTTGCCATCGCCATGTACCGGAAAGGAGAGAAAAAACATCCGAATAAAATCGCACTGAGCTGGACACTGGGCACTGCTATCGTATCTTTTGTGGGTGCGGGATTACTGGGACTGGCACATACGCTGCCGGGGGTAAATATGTATACGCACGGAACGCTGGTAACGGCTATGCACGGACACCTTGCATTCTGGGGTGCATACGGAATGATTGTTCTGGCCATCATCAGCTATACCATGCCCAATATGACCGGCAGAAAATTATTTGACAGCAATACCGGTGTACTGGCATTCTGGCTTTCCAACATCGGCATGCTTGGCATGACCGTCGCATTTGGTGTGGCAGGCGTGGCGCAGGTTTATCTGGAACGGAAAATGGGATTGGATTTCGGAGATGTCCAGAAAGAGATACAGGTACATTTTGTCGTGCTGGCAGTTTGTGCCACCCTATTTACAACCGGCATCGGTTTATTCATCTATGAGTTCATCAAATACGGCAGACCGACGGATGAAGCGTTGGAGGTAACGAACTGATGTATCCGTAACGGAAATTTTCTTATCAGGTATTTTGTTTTTTTGGAATAAGATACCTGATATTTATTTAAAACATAAAATAATGAACATTACAGCACCCTATTATCACCCGATTGCAAAAGAGGTGGAGGTCTTTGAGCAATGCTATAAAAATAAAATACCCGTTTTGCTGAAAGGACCTACCGGTACGGGCAAGTCCAGGTTTATTGAGTTTATGGCTTTCCATTTGTCGAAGAATCTCATTACCATCAGTTGTCATGAAGAGACGTCTTCCACCGATTTAATCGGACGGTTCATCATAAAAGGAGCTGAGACCATCTGGCTGGACGGTCCCCTGACAACGGCCGTGAAAGAAGGCGCCGTCATCTATCTGGATGAAATCGCGGAAGCCCGCCCGGATGTTATCGTGGCGATACATTCGCTGACCGACCACAGACGGGAACTGTTTATTGATAAATTGGGCCAGACGGTTAAAGCGCACGAAGACTTTATGCTCGTAGCCTCCTTTAATCCGGGATACCAGCGAGGATTTAAGGAGCTGAAACCTTCGACACGACAACGTTTTGCCGCTCTTTCTTTTATTTATCCTGTTGCCAAAATTGAAACGGAAATAATCGTGAATGAAACATCTCTCGATGAAACGACAGCGAATCAACTGGTCAGCATTGGCAATAAAATCAGGAACCTGAAAGAACTGGGATTGACAGAGACGGTATCCACCCGACTGCTGATTGATGCCGCGAAACTGATTCACAGCGGCCTTCCGAAACGGCTGGCAGTGAGGGTGGCAGTTGTGGAACCACTTACGGATGACAATGATATACTGGAAGCATTGGCTGACCTGAGCAATCTGATGATTTAATATTCGTCCATGGAACTCGATGAATATCTATACGGGAAATTTGTAAAGTATTTTCAAAATAAAAAGAAAATATCCGCTGAAATTCAGAATAGAACCGCTGTGCTGGAAGAGCTGAAACCCAGGCTGACCATACTGGCCTGTGCCACCACCGGAGCGCATATAGAAATCTATGCTGCGGAAAGAGAGGGAGGCTATAAGAACAATAATTTTTTTCTGCCGGTTTCCTTTTCAAAGTTGGAGTCTCTGGAACAGAATATTTCTTACTATTTTTTCCGGGTATTGTATCTTACCATTCAAAGGAAATTAGGATTCAACTGGAGTCATTGCGATGTTTTTTCGCCCGAAGAATCTGTTCTCAAGGCAGCGGAACATGCCGATCAGGTATTGTCGGTCTTGTTTCAGGAATATCCGGTTACGAGGTCCATGTATGATAAATTTAAAGAAAGGCTAACTGCGGAAACGCCGGGAAACTCTGTGCCGGATTATTCGTGGTTATATGGAAAGTGGATGAAGAATGAACAGGAAGACACAGGGGATAAGCAATTGAAAAACTTTACCGATAAAATTAAGTCCGCAGCGGAAAATAATACCCAAACCATACTGAAGGCGAAGCCGGTGGAAGAAGTCGTCAGCATCGAAATTGATCAGAAACAACAGGAAGATTATGTGCTGACACACAATTTTGAAAAGGTGGAAACAGCCGAGGAATTCAGCGGTGTGTGGAGGGACTTTGACGGCGAGGATGAACTGGAAGAACATCAGGATGCACTGGATGAACTCAATATGAAATATACGGTCAGAACGGATGATACTTCACATAGCGTTTATCAGTCCGATTTTGTGGAGAACACCACGGTATCAGAGAGTGGCGAAGTAAGTACAAACGCTTTCTTTATTTCTTATGACGAATGGGACTTCAGCAAACGGGCATATAAAAAGGAGTTTTGCAAGTTGTATCCCAAAAGACTACGGGAGACCAATGTCACTTACTATAATAATACCATAACACAAAATACAAGCGTTTTAACGGGTTTGCGAAAAATGCTGACCAACATCAACAATAAAATGCAGCAGCAAAAAAGGCAAACGCAGGGCAATGAATTTGACACAGACAGTGTCACCGATTTGTTTGTGGATGTTCATACAGGGCACACACCTTCTGAGAATATCTATATTTCCAACAGAAAAAAAGAGAAAGATATATCTTTGTTATTGCTGCTGGATATCAGTCTGTCCAGTGACGGATATGTGAACGGAAACAGAATCATTGATGTAGAAAAACAGGTGGCTATCTTATTCGGTGAAATCATTCAGGAGTTTAACATCGATTTTGCCATTGATTGCTTCTATTCCAAGACCCGCAATTATTCCACATATCTTACGGTTAAAGGATTTGAGGATGATTGGAATAAGGCAAAATACAGAATTGGAGACATCACTCCAAGCGGATTTACCCGGATCGGCACAGCCTTGCGTCATTCCGGGGCATTGCTCAACAACCGGCCTTCCAGGAATAAATGGATTATCCTTATATCGGATGGAAAGCCCAATGATTACGACAAATACGAAGGCAAATATGGCATCCGGGATGTGCGGCAGGCATTGCATGAATTAAAACAGAACAACATAAATTCATATGCACTGGCTATCGAAGCCTCCGCCAAATATTACCTTCCGCAAATGTTCGGGCAGAATCATTATCAGATAGTGTCGTCTCCAACGGATCTGGTGACATCACTGGTCAGATTGTATGAAAAGATTAAGTATCAGACTTAAATCAGAAATGATACAGGCTGTCGGGCAAAAGGGACTATAATTTTATTGCTTTCTATTCACCCGCATACATGGCTTCGATCGCAGTGCTGTATTTTTCCGAAATGAACTTACGTTTCGGCTTCATCGTTGGTGTTAATTCACCTGTTTCTACCGTCCAGTCTACCGGCAGCAGGGTGAATTTTTTTATCTGCTCCCAATGTCCGAAGAATGCATTGAATTTTTTGATTTCTTTGTGAATCAGCTCATGTATTTTTGAGTCTCTTACGAATTCTTCATTGCTGGATGCGGTAATTCCGTTTTTTATCGCCCAGACCGCCAGTTGCGGAAAGGACGGAACAATCAACGCGGAGACGAATTTCTTATCGTCACCGCCCACTACCATAATCTGCTCTATAAAAGTGCTCTCTTTTAATTTGTTTTCTATCACCTGCGGAGCTACATATTTTCCGCCGGCGGTTTTAAACAATTCTTTCTTGCGGTCGGTTATTTTTAAAAACTGATTGCCGTTTTGTTCTACCCACGTCCCGATATCGCCGGTATGAAACCAGCCATCGGAATCAATGACTTCAGCCGTCAGATCAGGACGCTTGTAATAACCCTTCATGATGTTCGGGCCTTTCGCAATGATTTCACCATCCTCTGCCATACGTATTTCAACACCGGGAATGGGAATACCTACGGTACCGACACAACGTTTGGATTCTTCCACCTGATTGCAACACAAAACAGGAGATGTTTCTGTCAGCCCATATCCCTCCAGCACATTGATGCCGGCTGCGGTAAATAGGGTAATCAGACGTGGCTGCATGGCGGCGGCACCCGTAATAATGAAATGTACATTTCCGCCAAGGGCCTCCTGCCATTTGCTGAATACCAGCTTTCGGGCGATAGCGAGTTGCCGATTATACCACCAGCCTTTGTCTTTTCCTATTTCATACTGAGCGCCCAGATCCATTGCCCAGTCGAATAATTTTCGTTTTAAACCCGTTAAGGCAGCGCCTTTCGCCATGATCTTTTCATACACCTTTTCCAGCAAACGTGGCACGGTGGTAAAACAATAGGGTTTTACTTCCTGCAGGTTATCTGCGATGGTTTCCAGACTTTCGGCATAGTGGATATGAATGCCGAAAGAAAGATAGGCATAGCATACCATCCGTTCAAAACTATGGCACAACGGTAAAAAGCTAAGTGCCTTTTCGCCGTAGCCGAATGGTGTCACTTCCTTAACGCTCCTTACATTTGAAACGATGTTTTTGTGCGTGAGCATTACACCCTTCGGGTTTCCTGTAGTTCCGGAAGTATAGATGATGGTTGCCAGTTCCTCTTCATGGATGTCTTCTTTTTTGAAATCTATCACTTCCTTATGCGGCTCTTCCGGTAAGACATCCCAGAAAAAATCGGTATCCTTGTTTTTATCAAAGGAATAAATGCCTTTCAATGAAGGACATTTTATCAGTAAAGGTTTTACTTTCTGAAAAATGGATTGGTCGCCGATAAAGGCATATTTAATTTCTGCGTCATTAAATATATATTCATAATCATTTTCGGAGATGGTCGGATACATCGGTACTACGGTTACCCCGATTTGCTGTGCGCCGAAATCAGTAAAGTTCCACTCAGGCCTGTTTACGGAAATAATGGCAATCTTATCCTCTTTATTCAGTCCGAGGTTCAGCAGTAACTGGCTAACCCTGTCTGCCAGGAGTTGTACTTCTGAAAATGAATAATGTTTCCAGTTGCCGTCTGTCTTGGCCGAAAGGAATAAATTAGCAGGATTACTTTCTACCTGATTTGTCAGCAAATCAAAAAGACGTTTAGCTTCCATTTGGTTGATTTTTGATTATTAAATTACTTGATCAGCTTGCTGATAGCCTTGAATTCATCGGTTCCCGCTTCATCCAGCAGCTGGAACATTACCATCTCGGTGGAGACGATAAATGCACCTGCCTGCCTGAGCCGTTCCAGTGCAATTCCTTTATTATCGGCTGTCCTGGAAGAGACGGCATCCGCTATCACATGCACCTCAAAGCCCAGTTTGAGGGCGTCTAAAGCGGTTTTAAATACGCAGATATGCGACTCCACTCCGCAAAGCAATAAGGAGTTGGCATTCAGATGCTGTACTTGCATGGTTACAGGAGCAGACAGCATGCAGCTGAAACACATTTTTTCGATGATGTGTGCATTGGCGGGTAATTCCACTTCTTTGCTGGTATTACCCAATCCTTTTGGATATTGTTCTGTGATGATGACAGGAACCTTCAGCACTTCCATACCTTTTATCAGCCGATTGACATTCGCAATCACCTGTTCGCTGTTGTCAATCACCGGCATCAGTCTTTCCTGCACGTCAACGACCAGTAACGCCGTATTTTCTCTTTTTAATAATCCAAGTGAAGTCATATCATGCTATCATTTTATTACATGGAGATAGAACCTTTTCTGAAATCAGATTTTCCGATAATGGCATTAATGATATAGGGCACACCATTTCTGCTTTTTTCTTTAGCATCACCGGCTGCCCATAAGAATGTTTTCATGTTGTCTACCCGTACACCTTCCGCACCGAAGGCCTTACCAATCATCTCATAATCGGAATGTTCCAGCCGGACGGCGCAGTCACTTTTTAGAAAATCCACCTGGTCGCGGGCTATCTGCGCCCAGCAGGCGTCGTTTCCAATCAATGAAATAACGGGCAGTTTATGGCGTACAAACGTATCATATTCCATCAGGCTGTACCCTGCGCTGCCGTCGCCGTATATGATCCAGACGTCTTTTTTGGGGAAGACTAATTTGGCACCTAATGCAAATCCTGCGCCAACACCCAATGTGCCAAATACACCGGGATCTAACCAGGATAACGGCGACCGGGGTTTCAGGGTATAAGCGGATGTTGCGACAAAATCGCCGCCATCCGCCACTAAGATGGTATTATCATCCAATAACGGATCGAGTTCACGGAATAACTGAATCGGGTTCATCCCGTTCATAGGTGCAGCAGCCTGCTCATCAATGCTTTTTTCCCGTTCATTATCTCTGTCGCGCAATTTTTGTATCCATTCGGGATAATTACCCTTAAATTTTTTAGCCAGTTCTATCAGAAAATCCTGCGGATCTCCCAAAACACCAATCGTCGGGCGTTTGTTCTTGTTCAGATCTTCCCGACTTCGGTTAATGGAAATAAAAGGACGGTGCCCGATGTGATTGCCGTAATCCAGGCGGAAATCATTTGGGACACCTGCCAGTATAATCAGATCTGCTTCTTTGATGGCTTCTTTGCGTTTGTGCCGGAGCTGCAGATTATTTTCCTTACCCAATAAACCCCTTCCCATACCGCTGAGGTAAACCGGGATGCCTAATGTGGTAACGGCGTTCGCCAGCTCATTTGCTTTTCTGGGATTCATCATGGCCCCGCTGCCCACCAGCATCACCGGCATTTTGGCTTTCTTTATTTTCGATGTAACTCTGTCAAGATCGTAATAACTGTGTTTCGGATAGGAAACAGGCTCCGGTCTGTTGAATTGTACAGCATCTTTTCCCTCAAATAATTTTCTTGCATGCCGGTTGATATACCATTGAATTACGCGTTCCTGCAGATTTTTAGGTGGTACATCTTGGCTCTTTGCGCCATACCATTCCCTCACCAGTTCTTCATTGTAAAGGGTGTCAATCGGGCATTCCACAAAGACAGGACCCGGAATACCGGATTGCGCCACGTCGAATGCTTTTTCCAAAGTGGGAATAATATCTTTCACTTTGGAGATGCTCACCGCCCACTTTACATTGGGTTTCATCAGGCTCATCTGGTCAATGTCCTGAAGAGAGCCTCTGCCTTTTAATATGGTGGCTGCTCCGCCGCCTAACAGTATGAGCGGTGATTGGGCAAGGAGCGCATTTTTAACGGCTGTAATGGTATTCGTTAATCCCGGGCCGGCCGTTACGGCAGCTACACCAGGAATGCCCGTTAAACGGGATACGGCATCTGCCGCGAATACGGCATTGGCTTCGTGGCGGGTATCTATCACCCGAATGCCCAGCCTTTCGGCGCTGACGAAAATAGGGGATATGTGTCCGCCGCAAAGGGTGAACAAAAATTTTACACCGTGATTTTGTAAAACCTTCGCAATAATTTCTCCGCCGTTCATGATATGGTATTTATTAAATTAAACATTTATCGGTGGTACAGAATTTCTCCGCTTCCACATCTTCCGAAAGATTCTTAAAGGTAATGGTTTTTATCTTTTTTATAGATGTTTCATATACCTCTTTTGTAATGGCTTCATACGGCATCTGTGCATACGCACCCAACTCCAGTTTGGGCAGAAAGCTGATGGCCTTCAAATCATATTTGAAATAATCGAGTACGGTTTTTATCTGGCTGCTTTCTTCCGGACGGAACGTGACGGTGCAGGATACCTGATTGTCAGACCAGTATTTCTGGAGGAAAACAGCCAAAGCCACCTGTTCCCAAATCGTTACATCTTTCAGGCTTTTTCCTTCATTGTGTACCGGAAATTCCACCACGGCGGAAGACGGATCCACCACATCATCCTCGATTTTAAAGCCTGCCTCCACCAGCGAAGGAATCAGGCTAGAGGATTTAGCTATGCGTACTCTGCGGATGTAATAGTCAAACTCCGGAAAATGGCAACCCGGGTTAACGCCGGCCAACAGGCTCACCGTGCCGCTTGGTTTCACACTGGTGGTCTTGATGCTTTTAGGAACACATAACCACGAAGAATAAATATCGTCCCAGCGCTGGATTTCCTTATAGCCTGTATCCAGCCATCCGCGGAGTGTTTCCAAAGAATGTTTTTCGATAAAATTGGTGATACCGGAAACGGATGTTCCGATTCGCCTGTTGCGTTTCTGCACCCGGTTGGTTTCATGCCAGGTTGTGTTCACCAATGTTGCCGTTTTTCCTAACAGATAGGCAAATTTCAACGTACGGATATAGTCTTCTTTCGATTCTGCACGGGAAGGGAATGTTTCCACCAGGCAGCACAATTCATACGACTCCAGTGTTTGTTCACCGCAGGGATTGGTGCCTTTGGCTTTCTTATCCTTAAAATCTGCAGGGTCACACATTCTGGAGAAATTCCGGATGTTATCCATGAACACATAACCCGGTTCCCCGTTGATGGCGGTTTGTCTGGCCACTTCTTCAAAATCTGAATGGATATCTACCAGTACGCTGTTGTTGGATGCCCAGCCCCAGGCTGCCCTGTGTGCCATCGTGCCTTCATAAGTGCTTTTTTCATTGTTCCAGCGATAGTCTTTTAATTTGCGGTATTCTGCATTGTTGATTTTACCCAGTGCAATCTGTGCCGTTCTTCGCACATTGCCGGCAACCACACATTGACCAATCATATTCATGATATCGGTAATGGCTGTAATTGTAATTGGTTTTCCGTCGAGGCTATTCAGTACTTCCCGGATTTGTTCATGCATCTTGATGAGCGGTGCAGGGCCGGAGGATGTGCCGCCGAAACCCCTTATCGGTAGCCCTGCAGAACGTATCTGTTCATAATTAAATGCTATTGTATTGGTTTTGTTGAACCCGAAATTCTTGGCAAAATAACTGAAGAGTAATTTTTCCAGACTCATGACCCACCCTTCACGGGAATCTGGAATAACGAATATGTCAGTATGCAGGCTATCCGGTTTGTTGACTTCTGTTTTTTTAGCACCTTCCACATCAAAACCTACTCCTACACCCACCATGCTCATATCCATCATAAACGCAAACGGTTTAATGGCCTCATCCAGCGATTTACCCATATTTTCTGTCGAGACGAAGGCACAGTTAAATAATGCCTGACCCACTCTCTTGTTGTGTATGATTTCGGTACCCAACGCCCATAACATTCTTCCGGGTGGTATGAACTTCATCTTGAATATGCGGTCGTACATTTCCTGCGCAGATTGCTGCGCTTTGCGGTTGTTCCATCCGAGTTCATTGTTTTGGATGTGTTCTTTCTGGAGGGTATAAGCGCCTTCCACGACACGCCTGACCGTTTCAAACCATTGTTCATTGGTTCCGTCCGCCTTGAGGCGAGAGTAGGTCCGGTAGTAAGTGAGCAAGCCTAAGCCGTTGTAGCCGAAATCGGGGGTAATATCCGCATATTGCTGGATGAAGTCTTCGTCTAATTTAAATTTTAGCATGGTTTTATTTTTTTGGGGTTTGGGAAATTTTATTGAACAGGTACGTTGAGAAAAGATTCCAATTCCACCGCTTTAGGAAATAAGATATTATTTTCCAGGTGAATGTGCAAGTGTAAATCGTTCTCAAATTCCTGTAACAGGTTATAGGTCACCCTGTAAGTGTTGCAGGCGTCGTCCGGCGGAGTATACTGATTGCTTAATCGGGCGATTGTCCTGAAACGTTCGCCTTCCACATCGTGTTCATGCATCATCATGCGAACGGGGTTCTCTACCGTTCCGAAATGCGGAGTAGCCAGGTTGTCATGTGTTTGTTTGGATTTCACCATTTTTCGGATATAAGGGAATAATACCAATTCTTCTTTCTTCATGTGAGCAGTAAGTGCGCCTGAACACTGATTGAAGTGTTCGTTGATTTCCAGCAGTTCCGGATGCCGGTCACCATGAACCCTGCATAATTTATGGAGGTACTGCTGCAGCATCGGGATGTGTTCTTCTACATAACGGTGGTGTTTCTTTTCGATATAATCCGCCAGCAAATCCAAGTCCCATGAGTTAAAATCAACGGAACCGGAATCATCCTGTTTTACTGCATTTTTTAATTCATGCATGAGGGCATTCATATCTATTTTTTTGTCGTCGCACACTTCTTTGATGCTCCGGTTGCCCTTGCAGCAAAAGTCTATCTTGTGTTTTTTGAATACGGAGGCGGTTCGGTAGTTCAGAGCCACCAGTTCT
This sequence comes from Sphingobacteriales bacterium, assembly GCA_016719635.1. Classification (NCBI taxonomy): domain Bacteria; kingdom Pseudomonadati; phylum Bacteroidota; class Sphingobacteriia; order Sphingobacteriales; species Sphingobacteriales bacterium. The sequence goes on from JADJYT010000004.1 coordinate 169,828, forward strand.
CCGATTTTATTTTCGTCAGTAATGTTCATGATAAATATTTTAATGTTTTTAAAAATCAAAATTTAAGGCAGGTCAGTCCCTCTTTCAACCCATTGGACATTTCCAGAATATTCGTATTCTCCAGCATTTCCCGTATATCTTTTTTGATATGTTTAAACTTATGATGAACGGGGCAGGGGTATTCTTCAGAGCAATCGTTTAATCCGAGAACACAAAGTTTATAGATATCATCACCGTCAATGGCCAATACGATATCGGACAGTTTCACCACTTTCATCTTCAAGACATCTGTTTCAAATCCACCCGAGGCACCTTTAGTGGAATAGATGATGTTGGTTTTGACCAGTTGCTGTAAAATTTTTGCGGTAAAAGCTTCCGGAGAATCAATCTCCCGGGCTATATCTTTCAGGCTTACACGTTGGTGCTCCTGAGACTGTTCAGCGATGTAGATGGTTGCCCGGATGGCGTATTCGCAAGCTTTGGAAAACATGGATTAAATTGTACTTAAATATACAAAATTTTTTATCTCGGATATTTTTATCCGAGATAAATTCCACACACACATGTTAGTATCTTGATAAAAAACCAAAAATTATTTTGAAAAGATGTTGTTTTGTAAAATGGTTGAAATCCTGACAGCCCGATTCTTAATAAGTTCTGCTTTTTCCCCTTCAAATAATTCATCCACGGATAGGTTAAAGAGCTTATTCCAGCGTTTAAAATGGCTTTTCTTAAGTGTGGATATCTTACTGAGATGATGGTGCAGGGTCATGGGGTTGCCTTCGTAGGCACCTGTAAAAAATACAATGTTTTCCCAGAAATCATACATGACGGGCAGGTGTTGCTTCCAGTTAACATGTACCGTGTCTGTAAAAAAATGACTGATTGATTTGTCAGCTTTTACTTTGTCATAAAATTTATTGACCAGCAATTCAATATCCTTCCTGTTTTTAATATCTTTCTTCATGGATATTAATTAAAATCTTCAATCAGTATTCGATGCGGTGGCATCCAAAAAAGCGTATATCTATAAATCTTTTTTTCTGAATTTGAGTACGGATAACCAAACGGGCACAATACACCAAAGCAACAATGTGGCAAATGCAATTGTCAAACCGGCAGAGGTGCCAAAAAAATCCTTAAAGACGGCTCCTGTGTAACCCATCAGGGCAGAGACATCGAGACGCAATAAGATTAAAATCCTTCCAAGGTCGATCGGATTAAAGGCTGTAATAGCCACGACTGCCTTTTCCAGGGGATAGTCTGCAAACTGGAACAGGATAAATAAAACCAATCCGTCGAACAATAATGCAAAATACAACCACAGCAGAATGGCAATTCCAATGCCTTTTGCCTTATCCCTGGTGTTCACAGCAGTAAGAAATGAAATGGCTACAAAAATAATGGTAATCAAACATCCGATACCCAGCATCATCAGGCCGGTGGGGGATGCCTCATACAGTAGGATGGGAATGCCGGTTCCGATAAAAAATGCCAATGTCATCGACCCGGCGAGACCGAAAAACAGGCTCATCCAGATGTTTTTCCGCTTGAGCGGCTGGCTGACCAGCAATTCAATGAACTCAGCACTGTTGTATATATATATGGTAGAAAAAATAACGGAAACTAACGGGACGATAAATAAAATCAGATTCAATAAACTTAACAATCCTTTTGCCGTGTTGTCTTCCAGGTTAAAAACACTCAAAGAGGTAATTAAAAGAAACAGCGTATAGAACAATACGATTTTATTCCTCAGGATATCAATAATCACAAATTTTATAATCTTCTTCAAGGTGCCGCATTTAACATGATATTGGCTATTGCCTTCGATAACTTTAATTCACCGGTATCACTTCTCAGCTCTTCTACCGTTTTTCGGAATTTTAATTTCCCTTCCTGCATGAAAATGATATGTGTTACCAAATCGTCCAGTTCGCTGAGGATATGAGAGGTGATTAAAATTAACTTCCCCTTTTCTTTTTCCCTGCTGATCTTTTCTTTTAAAAGTTCTGATGCCAGAGGGTCTAATCCTGCTGTAGGTTCGTCGAGTATAAGTACATCCGGATTGAACAGGAAAGCCAGCGATGCGCTTACTTTCTGCCTAGTACCGCCGGACAGCGTTCGCATACGTTTATCTTTAAGTTTGTCTAATCCGAATTCTAAATATAATTCTTCATCCTGTTGGGAGGTTTCGTCTTTTCGTATACTCTTCATCATGTCAAATACCTGACCGATGGTCATGTTTTCCGGATATCGTCCGATTTGCGGCATATAACCGATATGCCTGCGGTATTTCCAGTCGTGCGCTATGTTACTTTCATTGAACGAAATCGTGCCGCTGTCCGGAACCACCATTCCCAGAATGCTTTTTATCAGGGTGGTTTTGCCGCTTCCGTTAGGTCCGATCAATGCGATGCATTCTCCTTTATGACAGGTCACGGAGACATTATCCAAAGCGGTCAGTTTGCTGAATTTCTTTATCACATTGGATACGGTAATCATAGTGGCAGAGCTTTCATTAAAGGTGAATCGTCTTTCAGGTTTTCCGGCGTGATGCTCGGTATTATTTTTTCCGTCTTGTCCAGGATGGTGACCATGAAACTGCGGAACAGCATCATAGCCGGCGGCATCTTTTCCAGTATCATGGAAAATAAGCTGACTGGCCTGAAGGGTATATCGCCGAGCTTGTCTTTATTCAGATCATATCCTTCATATTTATCCCAATAATTGTTATTGAAGGTATTCAGCACCAATGAACCGTTTGTACCTACATCAAACGTGTTGCTGATGAAATTATTTTCAGTAACGGTGATATCCATACAGCTGGCCTGTATTTTCATGGCCCAGCCGTTATTCCGGAACAGATTGTTCTCCATCTGAACGCGGCTGACACCTTCCATGAATATACCGCTGGTATTACGGATAAAACGGTTGCCTACCAGGTAGCTGTCTGAAATTTCCTTAAGCAATAATCCGTAAGCGGCATCGCCCCAGTTTTCTTCAAACAGGTTGTTAAACATTTTCACCCCGTGTGTGAACATGACGGCAACGCCCGCACCATTGTTTTTGAAGACATTGGTAATGTAAGCGTCATTGTTGGAAAACATAAAATGCAATCCGTAACGGATATTGTTGGTGGAAATATTTCTCCAGATGATGGAGTTGGTGACAAATTCAAAATAGATTCCATCCCGGTGGCCGCTTATTTTATTGCCGATAATCTGCAGGCTGTCACATTTCCAGGCGTGAATGCCGTTGCCGATCTGCTGTTCTTTGACGGCATATGACTGCAGGGTATTGTTCTTGATGATGCAGTTGGTTCCGTATTGTATATAGATGCCGAAAAACGTATCATCGAGTATGTTATTGATGATGGAAACGTGATGATTGTTATATATTTTTATGCCGGCAGGGTCTTCCAGGGTTCCCATTCCCGAATGTATGATCTTAAATCCGTCAATGGTCACATGATTCGATTTAACGGATATGATCTCATATTTGTCTTCACCGTCTAAAACAGGGTGGTTGATGCCTTTTAAACAGATGGCTTTATTGATAAGAAGGTTTTTTTCATGATAGATCCCTGCGTCAACCATTACCGTATCTCCGTCAGAAGACAGATCAATGGCCTGCTGTATGGTTTGCATTCCGTATTGCTTACCTACATGATAAGTATTGGCAAATACAGGAAATGAAGACAACAGCAATATATTGCACAGCAGATTATACATGAATCCAGTTATTTTATAATATCGTCCCAAATCACACGCACCCCATTTTTTTCTGACATTATTTTTTTCAAACTGTCGATATTCTCAAAGGCAGCGATATTACCCCCCATCGGACTTCTGAAATCCTCGCTTTTTACCAGATGCGCCTCTGTAACCTTGATAAATTTATGCACACCGGAATAGTCGGCCAGATAGATATCTTTTACGCTTTGTTTTGCGTCTTTGTTTTCTTTCAGAAAGCCAATCACGCAATGTACATCATCAAAAAGATACACCTTTCCCTTTTGGGTAATGATTTCAGCGGGATAACGGGCATCGCTTATTGACATTTTACAGTAATGGCACTGGTCGATACCCAGTTTAACCGGCTTAGGCTGGGCAGAACAGGAAGTAAGAGCCGTAGTAAAAACGATAAAAAGAAGAACGGAAGAAACAGTGCTTTTTTTCCTGAATTTTTTCAGGACGCCAGTTTCAATGAATACAGCAACCAGCATACATATTCCGCTGGCAATAAAAAGCCAGCCGCCGTAAGAAGGCATTGAGAAGGCTCCGAAATTCAGCAATTGCTTGAATCCGATCAGCGGAGGCTGATAGGCCATGCCCGGAACGATGATGGCCGCATTCGGATCCAGGTTGTGCCCGTAATCATATTCCCATCGCCAGAAATCAATCATGGATAAAATACCGAAAAGGGCAAAAGCGGCCAACAGGACGAAAAGCAGTTTTTTTCTGGCTGCCAATGCCACAATCAGGGTGAAAAGTGCATAAACACCGATAATGTAGGGGAGTACTGTAAATTCAATAAAATCTTCGGCATGTAACGTTTTCATTCCGATGTAGTGGTTGAGGCCGTTTATGATGTCTACATTTCCGGCTAATTTATACGTATATATCAGCAGGTATAATCCTTCAGGATATTGAGGCGCATCCAGGTCAATCCGCCATAACGGTACAAAAATGGAAACGACCAGCATTGCTGCAGCAATCAGTATCAGCACTCTCGATGCACCGGACATTTTGTTGATGCTACTATTTTTCATGAATGTAGAATTTAAATTTAAACAGAAAATTAAAAGGAGCAGGAAATTTGATTATCTCTGCTCCTTTATTTATAAAAATAATTAGATCGTCTTATTTGGCAGCTTCAGGAGCAGATGCCGTTTTACCCACATGGAATGTAAGCGGTACATTGCTTCCTGCTGGAGAAACCCTGACATATCCCTGCATCTCCTGATGTAAGGCACTGCAGAAGTCTGTACAATACATAGGGAACATTCCCACTTTCTCCGGCACCCATTTCAGTGTCTGCGTTTCACCCGGCATGATCAGCAATTCAGCGTTGTTGGCACCTTTTACAGCAAATCCGTGCGGTACATCCCAGTCTTGTTCCAGGTTGGTGACGTGGAAGTAAACTTCATCACCCATTTTTACACCTTCAATATTATCCGGTGCAAAGTGGGAACGCACGGAAGTCATATAGACGTGAACTTTGTTTCCTTGTCTTACCACTTTAGATTCTCCCTCACCCTTTGTAGCGTATGGATGCTTGTTGTCTTCAATTTTAAAGATTTTCACCTGATTTTTGGTAATCAGGTCAGCAGATAAGGCTTGTGCGTAATGCGGTTCGCCAATGGTTGGGAAGTCTAAAATCAGCTGCATCTTTTCACCACTGATGTCATATAATTGTGCACTCTGAGCCAGCTCCGGTCCGGTTGGCAGATATCTGTCCTTGGTAATCTTGTTGTAGGCGATCAGGTATTTCGGGTTCGGTTTTCTGGTGTTTCCACCGGGTACACATAAGTGTCCTACAGAGTAGAATGTTGGTACGCGATCCACCACTTTCAAGTCTTTTATATTCCATTTCACCACTTCAGAAGAAACGAAGAATGAAGTATAGGCGTTTCCTTTTCCGTCAAATTCCGTATGCAGAGGTCCTAAGCCCGGTTTTTTGACTTCACCGTACAGGGCGGATTCATATTTGATGACAGGAATGCCTTCAAATTCTCCGTCGTAGGATTTATCTGCAATGGCTTTCTGGATCTTATCAAAACTGAAAACCGGAATCAGCGCTGCCAGTTTTCCGCTACCTACGATAAATTCACCTGTTGGGTCAACATCACATCCGTGCGGTGATTTTGGACAAGGAATGAAATAGCAGATATCCTTTAAAACAGAAGCATCCAGTACGGTTACTTCCGTCTTGATGGTGGAGGTAGCTGTATGGGTTTCATCGCTGTATACGTTATGAGCATATTTAACAGGAACTTTTGTGCCTTTTCCAGCTTTCAGGTATTCCTCAGCCTTTTTCCAGTTCACCGCCATGATAAAGTCTTTGTCTTTCTGGGAAGCATTCACTTCCAGCAGGGTATTTGCCTGTTCTGTGTTGTAACAGGAGAAGAAGAACCATCCGTGTGATTTCGCTCTGCCGCAGCGTGCAAGGTCAAAATTGACACCCGGTGTTTTAATCTGGAAGGCGATATTCATTCCGCCGTTCTCAGGATTGATGCTGACGAAGCTGATATGCCCTTTGAAGTTTTGTTTGTAGGAGCTGATTGCAACGTCTCCATTCGCATTGTCTGCAGGTACACTGAAGCGGGTACCAGCCACTATGTATTCTGAATTTTCTGTACCAAAAGGGGAACTGTGGTTACCGGCACTGTTGGGTAACTCAATAATCTCCGCTGTGCGGAAAGTTCTCAAATCAATACGCGCTAAACGGGGCGTGTTGTTAGCATTGCCAAATACCCACTTTCCGTTTATTTCTCCATTGGTTTGTGAAAGTTCCACATGGTGCAAATCATCCCAGGGAACAAAGCCATGAGACGTGTTTAACATGGGTTTGGTTTCTTCACTGTAACCCCAGCCTTTCTCAGGATCTACCGAGAAAACGGGGATTACACGAAGTAAACGTGCTGACGGCAATCCATATACAGACATTTGCCCGCTGAAACCACCGCTCACGAAGTTGTAGAACTCGTCATATTTTCCCGGTGCCACATAGGTTTTTTTTGCTGCGTCACCACTCACCGCACTTCCTACGTTTTTAGGTCTGCAGGCGGTCATGGACACCGCTGAAAAGACAGCGATGCAAACGACCAGTTTTAGATTTAACTTCTTCATTTTATATAATTTTTAAGGTGCATTTATTTTACTCCGTCATTTTTACGCATGAATTCAAGCAAATGTCTGGCATCATCATTTGTAAGACTTTGATTAGGCATTCTGACCAAACAGATTTCCAACTGTGCCTGTGCTGCAGGGTCTTTGTCTAACATTGCGTCAGTATTGGTAATGAAATTCATGATCCATTCTGGAGTGCGACGGGTAGTAACACCTTTCCAGCCCGGACCGACTAATTTTTCATCCGTCAGTTTATGACAGGAAGAACATTTTACATTAGATACCTTTTCCCCTTCTGTCGCCATGGCGGCATCCAGCGTTGCGCCTAGTTCCACTTTAGTAAATTTTCCTTCTCCTCTGTTCGGGTCATAAGAGGGATTCCCATTTTCGGTTGTAGTTGCCTGAGGCGTTTCAGTAGTCGTTTCGGCAGTGCTTTCGCCTCCTGAGTTGGAGTTACAACCGGCAAAAAATGCGGATATGGCTCCCATTGAAATGATAATAAGTAGCTTTCTCATAAAAAAAATATTTGTTGATTTATAGTGCAACATTACATGCATTTTTTGAAATAGTTTATGATTGCAATCATAATATCGTTTTAATTGAAAAGTTGCGCTTATAAAAATGAAAAACATGACTAAAATCATGTTTATAATGACATAAACATGCTGAAATATCGTCAGATAATCAGTAATTTTATCGAAAATGATTACTTGAAATGATGATAGATATTGACATATTACTGGCATCAGGCGCAAAATATAAGAAGGTGAGAAAAGGAGAATATCTTTTTCATGAAGGAGCTGTCTGTAACTATTACTTCCAGTTAGTGGAAGGAAGGGTGAGTTGGGTTAATTTCGATGATGAAGGGAAAATATTCATTCAGTCGATTTTAGAACCGGGTGAATGTTTTGGTGAATTGCCCCTGTTTGATGATGAACCCTATGCCGCTAACGCAGTTGCAGAGGTTGATTCTGTCATTATTCAGCTTCCTAAGCTATCCTTTTCACAGCTGCTTAGAAATAATTTTGATATTCAGGTTGCATTCAACAGGCTGTTAGCTCAAAGGGTAAGGTATAAGTTTTTTATACTGAAAGAAATAGCGTGCTGCAGTCCGGAACATAGGATCCTGACCTTACTGACGTACTTAAGTAAGAAGAATAATATAAATAATACGGAACATTTTGTGGTTAATTATACCAGACAGCAAATTGCCGGCATGACGGGACTGAGGGTGGAAACCGTAATACGCGTTATCCGGCATTTGCATGATCAGGGGAAATTAATGATAGATAAAGGAAAGATTATCATGCCAAATCATGATTACAATCATAAAATTTTCGCCTGAAAACAATTTCCTCTGCGGCAGAAAATTTTAAACACATACTGGTTTTTCAATGGATATAATTTTACGACGCTGGTTAAGAGTATCCTTATTGAATTTGCTGATAGTGGCTTCAATAGGTGTAGTACTGAGATATAAGATTGCTTTTTCACTTCCGTTTATTGACCAGAAATTCCTGTTGCACGGGCATTCCCATTTCGCTTTCTCCGGCTGGATAACCCAAACCCTGATGGTGTTGCTGGTGGCGTATTTGTCTAAACAAACACAGAAAAATAAATTTACAGAATATCGGGGGTTGTTGCTTGCGCATCTTGTAACGTCTTATGGAATGCTGGTTGCATTTCCGGTTCAGGGGTATGGCTTTGCCTCCATCGCCTTTTCCACGATTAGTATTTTCATCCTTTATTTCTTTGCCGTTAAATACTGGAAAGATTTAAACAGGCTTACCTCCAAAGGTATTGTGCATAATTGGTTTAAAGCGGCGTTTCTTTTTAATTTTCTGTCGTCTTTGGGAACGTTTGCATTGGCTTATATGATGGCCAATAAGATCATTCATCAGAACTGGTATCTGGGAGCGGTTTATTTCTTCTTGCATTTTCAGTATAACGGGTGGTTTTTCTTTGTCTGTATGGGATTGGTTTGTGGTCAGCTGTCTGTCAAATCTTTTCTCTCTCAAAAGCTAACAGTCGTCTTCTGGATGTTTGCCGCAGCCTGCATTCCTGCTTATTTTCTGTCGGCACTTTGGATGCCTATTCCTAATTGGGTGTATGTATTGGTTGTCGCCGCCGCTGCCGTTCAGTTCATCGCATGGGTATTGCTGTTTAATCTCGTCAGGCACCACTGGCATCTGATTAGTGAAAACCTGCCGGTCATCAGTAAATGGATATTAGGTTTATCCGCATTAGCCTTAACCGTAAAATTATTGTTGCAGTTAGGCTCTACGATTCCTGCATTAAGCCAGTTGGCATACGGCTTCCGTCCCATTGTCATAGCCTATCTGCATTTGGTGCTGTTGGGGGTAATCACGTTGTTTCTGTTAGGTTATATGTTCGGAACCGGAGTCCTGTCTATAACAAGACTGGCGGTAACGGGGTTGATTATTTTTGTGCTGGGAATAATGCTGAATGAAATCGTATTGATGATACAGGGGGTTGCAGCTATTAGTTATAACAGTATTCCTCATACCAATGAAATATTACTGGGTATTGCTCTGGTGATGTTTTCCGGAATCCTGTTGGTCAACTTATCCCAAATCAACGAATCACATTTATAAGAAAAGCTTCAAAACGGCAGAAGCCATTTTGAAGTTTTTGTTCTGAAAACGATGAATTATTATTCGGTGGTATCTTCTGTCGGTGCTTCAGGCGCATTCTTCTTGACACTCTCAATGCCATTATCTCTGGCTGCTTCACTCTCATATAATTCGCTGGTTCCTATGACTTGTCCGTTCCCTGCTTTCAGGTTAAAGTAAGGCTTGCCGTTCGTGGATACCTTGCGGTCATAACGCCCGTCGTCCGCTGCATTGGATTTGACGGAATTAATGCCGTTCAGGCAGGCAGGCTTGGTGGTATAGGCTTCACTGCGTAAAATTTCCTGGCCGTTGCCGGCTAACAGACGGAAAACAAACTGTCCGTCTTTTTGAGTTTTGATTACAAACTTTCCCATGAGATTAATTTTTATTAAAGGTAAAAAATTTTTGTTCTATTGAGCGAAGAATTTTACTATCCGTATTCGCCGTTGTTCACATCTTTAATGCTACCGAATCCTATTACATCATCCACCGCATCTTCATCCCGCAGTTCGGAAGCACGCTTGATGGTTTTCAGCCCGTATTTGTCTTTTATCTGATAGACGGTTTTTCGCAGCTTATTGTTTCTGATGTGTGAGTTGTCAAAAATGTTTAACTGAATTATCTCTTCATCGATAAAATCCTGTATCACTACACCTATGCTTGTTACATTGGGATTGATGATTTTTTCCGTCAGGTGGTTTCTTTGCCTGTACGCCTTCATCCTTTCCTCAAGAATATGGTATATTTCCATGCCGTCCTGCAAAGGTTGTTCAGTATGAAAATGATCGTCATAGCTGCTGCCGTCTTCATAACGTATATAAAACATAACATGTTTGCAGAAGAGTTGCTTCTTCATCATCCGTTTTTCCAATGTCAGGCACAGCATGCTCAAAATATCATACAGATTCTGTACGTCCTTCCGTTGTTCTTTAGACACCATTCTCATGGCAGACATGTTCTTGTATTCTTCCGTCGTTCGAAGGTCCACTTCCTGAAAATGCAGGCGGTGGTACCAGTACACACCGACAATGCTTTTGCAGGCGGCTTTCAGCTTTTCAGGGGTGGAATAACGAAGTTCGAGCGGTGTGTAGATGCCGGCTTTGTTCAGTCGGTTTTTCATACCTTTGGAAATCCCCGGGAAATCGGTTAGTTCCAGCTTTTTCAGCACGGAATCGATATTTTCCGGGTCAATCACCGTCAGGCCGTCCGGCTTTTGTATATCGGAAGCCAGTTTGGCCAGAAATGCGTTCGGCGCAATACCGATTGAGCACTTCAGCCAGTCGCCGACTTCCTCATTAATATCCCGTTTTATCTTCTTGGCCACTTCCACCACATCCGGGTAAATGTTTTTGTAGCTGGTTAAATCGACCACCGCTTCATCAATACTGCGCGGGATGACATCCTCCGAATACCGTTTCAGGATATTCATGATGCGGGCGTGGAAGGTGCGGTATTTATCGGGATTGGTTTCCAGCGGCACCAGGTCCGGGCAAAGCTTCATGGCATCATTTAAACGCACACCCAGCTTAATGCCTTTTTTCTTTGCCTCAATGGAGGGTGCAATCACACAACCGTATTTTCCCGTGTACACACAAACGGCCACCGGACGGCCCCGCAGCCAGTAATTAGTCTGCTGCTCACAGCTGGCAAAGAAACTGTTCATGTCAATAAAAAGGACACGCGCTTCCAGTTTGGTATGCAGGGAGTTTGGATTCACAGGTTTAAGTTAATAGATTTTTTCTCATAAAATCATAAATCTTAAATCATAAGTCTTAATTTCGTCAGATGAATTTTCCCGCAAAGATTGTAATAGGTTCAGACCATGCCGGTTATGAATACAAAGAAGCCATCAAGCAGTATCTCGCTAAAAACAACATGGCCATTACCGATGTCGGGACAAACAGTCTGGAAAGTTGTGATTATCCGGATTATGCCCATGCGGCAGCCGGGGAAATAGAGAACGGCCATGTGGAGTATGGAATACTGATTTGCGGTTCGGCCAATGGGGTGGCCATTACAGCCAATAAACACCGGAAAATCCGTGCGGCGCTATGCTGGCAAAATGAAATAGCCCGCTTGGCCCGCCTGCACAATGATGCGAATATCATTTGCCTGCCGGCGCGTTTTGCAACGATAGACGAAGCGCTGGAAATGGTACACACCTTTCTGACCACCGGTTTTGAAGGAGGCAGGCATCAGAAAAGGGTGGAAAAGATCTGATTTTACCGGTTTCCAGCTGTTTTCTTTCGTCCAAATCACAGAAATTTAACATAAAACCCCATTTCTAAGGGGCGATAATTCGTTAATTCTCCATTTAATTAGTACCTTTGCACTCCATTTTTAATCAAAATTAGAAACAAAATTATGAGCAATTACGAAACGGTTTTTATTACAACGCCCGTGCTCTCTAACGAAGAGTACACAAGAACCGTAAAAAAGTACGCAGATCTCGTAGAGAAAGCAGGCGGAAAGGTGGTTCACAGGGAAGATTGGGGAAGTAAGCAGCTGGCTTACCCAATTCAAAAGAAGACGACAGGTTTTTATACCTTGTTGCAGTTTGAGGTCGATCCTCAATTCATCCGCAAATTCGAAGTGGAATTTAAACGCGACGAGAACATCATGCGTTTCCTGACTACCCGATTGGACAAGTATGCGTTGGCTTATGCACAACAACGCCGGGACAAATTAAGTGGTAAATCTAAAAAAGCGGAGGTATAACATGGCAACACACGAAGAAATCAAGTTCTTAAACTCCCCGAAAATCGGCTTGCAAAGAAAAAAATACTGCCGGTTCAAAAAAAGCGGAATCCGATACATCGATTACAAGGACCCGCAGTTTTTATTGAAATTTGTAAATGACCAGGGAAAGATGCTGCCTCGCCGCATTACGGGAAACTCACTGAAGTTCCAGCGTAAAATTTCAACGGCAGTGAAAAAAGCGCGTCATATTTCATTATTACCTTATGTTACTGACCTTTTAAAGTAAAAAATCAACATGGAAGTCATTTTATTAAAAGACGTAGATAATTTAGGATTAAAATTCGACGTAGTAAACGTAAAGCCGGGCTACGGTCGTAATTTCCTGATACCTCAAGGATTCGCTCAGGTAGCGAATGTATCCAACAAGAAGCACGTGGAGGAAGTGAAAAAACAACAATCCGCTAAAATTGCCAAATTAGTCGAAGATTATAAGGTGTTGGCGGAGCAATTGAAAGCTTCTAAAATCGTAGTAGGCGCTAAGGCCGGAACTACGGGCAAATTGTTCGGAAGTGTTACGAATATTCAGGTTGCCGAAGCGTTGAAAAAACAATTCGACCTGACTGTTGACAGAAAACGAGTACATATTCAGGGAGAAGTAAAAGAAGTCGGTGCCTATAAAGCGACCGTCAACTTATACAAAGAAGTGACTGCTGAAATTGAATTTGAAGTAGCAGCGGAATAGTCATACAAGCAATAAGTTGAAATGAATAATTAAAAAAACACCGGACGAAGTTCGGTGTTTTTTTAATGGTATCTCTATTCGTAGCGAAGCGCTTCAATCGGATCGAGGTTGGAGGCTTTAAAAGCAGGATAGATGCCGGAAATCAGCCCAACAATCAGACAGAAGGACACACCCACCAGCATCCACATCCAGGGTATGATAAATGCACCGCCTACAGATAGGGAAACGGCATTGCCGGCTGCAATTCCAAGCAAAATACCTAATATGCCGCCCATCTGGCAGATGACAATGGCTTCCAGGATAAACTGCATCCGTATATCTCTTTTGTTGGCACCAATGGCCTTTAAGGTGCCGATTTCTTTGGTTCTTTCCGTTACACTGACCAGCATAATATTCATTAAACCGATGGCCGCCCCGATTAGAGTGATGATGCCGATGATGAATCCCGCCATGGTAGCGTACTGCATCTTCTCTACAAACATACCAGAAATACTGTCGCTTTTCAGAATGTCAAAATTGATGTCTTCTCCCGGATGTAGCTTACGGACATTTCGCATTAAATAGATGGCCTCGTCTTCAACAGGCTGCATGTTTTCCGGATCATCTCCCTTTACGCTAATGACATAGGATGGATTTTCCTGTGGATAGGCCTGCCGTGCTTTGTTTAACGGGATAAGCGCCATATTATCGGTGCTGATAAAACTCGACCCCTTTTCGTCCAGCACACCAATGACCTTATATTTTACGTCGTCTATCCGTACGATTTTATCTTCTATGGTAAAATTACTGCCGAATAATTTCTTGGCGACGGAATAGCCCAGCAGAACTACATTGCTTCCTGATTTTTGTTCAGCTGGCGTGAAATTTCTTCCCTGAAATAATACGTAACTCTCGTTTCTCAGATAGTTTTCATCGGAGCCGAAAATGATGATATTCGGATTGGTCTTTTTCCGGTTGTACTTCACCGTGGAACCCTGATTGGCAAGATATTGAATGGAGGTGGAGTAACGCTCATTGAATTTCTTCTTAAATTCCATGGATTCCAGGTAGGTGATGCTTCTGAAAACTTTAACCGGTGCGTCTTTATCAGAATCCAGGCTGAATCCGAGATTTCTGTTTCGTATTTTAAACGTACCCGCTCCCATACTGCTGAAGCTTTTTGACAGGTAGCTTTTCAGCCCGTCTACCGATGTCAAGATACCGACCAAAGCCATGATTCCGAACCCGATAATGCAGCAGGTAATGATGGTCCGTACAATATTGGCACGTACGGATCGGAAAGCTAATTGCAAGACTTCAACGAAATTCACGGAATAAAGATAATTTTTTTAATGGATTGTCTGTTTGCCTCATCCAAACATTCCGGATGAAACTTAACAATTTGTCGTTGCCGTTCGGGAACTATTACCTGATAAATGAAATTAATGCATTCAAAGGCAGTTCTTTTTTGAAAAAATTGTACCTTTGCGCTCGATTTAAAATCTTATTTTCTAATCCTTTAAATATTTTCCGATGATCTTTGATTTGGATATGATTAAAAAAGTCTACGCAGCTTTTCCTGCCAGGGTAGACAAGGCGAAAGCAATACTCAACAGACCTTTAACATTGGCAGAAAAAATCCTGTACGCGCATTTGCACGAGTCGCAGTCTTTGGAGAATTTCCAGCGCGGCAAATCGTATGTGGATTTTGCTCCGGACAGAGTGGCCATGCAGGATGCAACGGCCCAAATGGCCCTGTTGCAGTTTATGCAGGCAGGCAGAAAAAAAGTGGCGGTTCCTTCTACCGTGCATGCGGATCACCTGATTCAGGCCAAAATAGGCGCGGATAAAGACCTGCAGGAAGCCATTAACAAGAATAATGAGGTATATAATTTCTTAGCGTCCGTTTCCAACAAATATGGTTTGGGTTTCTGGAAACCGGGAGCCGGAATCATTCACCAGGTGGTGTTGGAGAACTATGCATTTCCGGGTGGAATGATGATTGGTACGGATTCACATACCGTAAACGCCGGTGGTTTGGGTATGATTGCGATTGGTGTGGGCGGTGCAGATGCGGTGGATGTAATGGCGGGTATGCCGTGGGAATTGAAATGGCCTAAATTAATCGGGGTAAAACTGACCGGCAAATTAAGCGGCTGGACTTCTCCTAAAGATGTGATTTTAAAAGTAGCCGGAATCCTTACCGTAAAAGGAGGAACCGGAGCTATTGTAGAATATTTTGGTGAAGGTGTTACTTCCATGTCTTGTACCGGAAAAGGAACGATTGCCAACATGGGTGCTGAAATCGGTGCTACCACCTCTACGTTTGGTTATGATGATTCCATGTCAAGATACCTCAGAGGCACAGGCAGGGCGGAAGTTGCGGAACTGGCAGACCAAATCAAGATACATTTGAATGCAGATGCGGAATGCTATGCAGAACCGGAAAAATACTTCGATCAGGTGATTGAAATTGACCTGAATACCCTGGAACCGCATTTAAACGGACCGTTCACTCCGGATTTGGCTACACCGATTTCCAAAATGAAGGAAGAAGCCGTTAAAAACGGATGGCCGCTGGAAGTGAAAGTGGGCTTAATCGGTTCTTGTACCAACTCTTCTTACGAGGATATTTCCCGTGCGGCTTCCCTGGCTAAACAAGCCGTTGCAAAAGGCATCCAGCCTAAAGCGCAGTTTACCATTACGCCGGGTTCCGAGCAGGTGCGCTTTACTATAGAGCGCGACGGATTTATCGATCTGTTCGATAAAATTGGTGCGAATGTATTTGCAAATGCCTGCGGCCCCTGTATCGGTCAATGGAGCAGGGAAGGAGCAGAAAAAGGTGAGAAAAATACTATCGTCCACTCCTTCAACCGGAATTTTGCCAAACGCGCGGATGGCAACCCAAATACTTATGCATTTGTAGGCTCTCCTGAGATGGTTACAGCCATTGCCATTGCGGGAAGACTGGACTTTAATCCCATTACGGATACCTTAACCAACGAAAAGGGAGAGCAGGTGACATTAGATGAGCCGACAGGTTTCGAACTGCCGCCAAATGGTTTTGCGGTGGAGGATGCCGGATTCCAGGCTCCAGCAGAAGATGGCTCCGGTGTGGAAGTAATCGTAAAGCCGGATTCGGAACGCCTGCAATTGCTGGAAGGTTTTAACCCATGGGAAGGTACAGATGTGACCGGTTTAAGATTATTGATAAAAGCTAAAGGAAAATGTACTACAGACCATATTTCTATGGCAGGTCCCTGGTTGCGTTACAGAGGCCACTTAGACAATATTTCCAATAATATGCTGATTGGTGCCGTGAATGCGTTCAATGATAAGACAGATAATGTGCTCAATCAGTTAAATGGCGAATATGGTGCCGTGCCGGCAACTGCGCGCGCTTATAAGGCAGCAGGAATCGGTTCTGTCGTGTTTGGGGATGAGAACTACGGTGAAGGTTCTTCCAGAGAGCATGCCGCCATGGAGCCAAGACATTTAGGTGTCAGAGCGGTGGTGGTGAAATCATTCGCGCGTATCCACGAAACCAACCTGAAAAAACAAGGTATGCTGGCGCTGACTTTCGTCAATAAAGACGATTACGAAAAAGTACAGGAAAAGGATACAATTGATATCGCTGGCTTGACGGATTTTGCTCCGGGCAATAATCTTACTATCGTATTACACCATGCAGATGGAACAACGGATAGTTTTGAAGTAGCACACTCTTACAACGAACAGCAAATCGGCTGGTTTAAGGCCGGTTCTGCCTTAAACCTCATCAAACAGCAGGTTGCAGGATAAAGACAGCATGTTTTCTATAATACTATCGCCGGCAGTTTGTATAAACTGCCGGCTTTTTTTATTCGATTTTTTGTATTTTTAATCAATGTCTACAATCGACCAGGTTCAAATTCAGTTCTCTCCGGGCGGACAAATAGCTTTGATGGCCGTGTTGTCATTTATCATGTTTGGCGTGGCATTGGATATGGATTTCAATAAATTCAGGGAGATTTCTAAAAAGCCTAAACCGGTGTTGGTTGGACTGTTGGCTCATTGGATGTTGCTGCCGCTGGCAACTGTTTTCCTGGTGAAAATCATCCAACCCAGCCCTTCCATAGCGTTGGGTATGTTTTTGGTGGCCGCCTGTCCGAGCGGAAATATGGCAACCTACATCACACATCTGTCAAAAGGAAATACAGCTTTGTCCATCTCTATCTCTACGATTATTGCACTCACCTGTTTTGTGACGACACCCCTGTTCTTTTTACTGATGGCTAAAACGTACTTACCCGCGCAGCCATTATTGCATCAGATTGATATTGATATCTTCCACCTTATTGCTGAGATAGGATTCATATTGGGATTGCCTATGCTGATTGCCGTTATCCTGATAAAAAAGAAACCGGTTGTTGCCTTAAAGATCAAAAAGCCAATAAGTATTTTTTCATTCGTGCTATTTATTATCTTCTTGGTAGTTGCGTTTATAATAAATAAGGCCGTTTTTATAGAGTATGTTCCCGCTGTTGCATGGATAGTGGCCATACACAATGCTGTCGGTTTTTTAATCGGTTTTGTTTCCGGTAAATTAGCCGGTGTGAAAATAGCGGATGCTAAGACAATAGCCATTGAATGTGGTATCCAGAATACAGGGTTGGGTCTTGTGCTGATATTTTCGTTTTTCGGAGGACTGGGGGGAATGGCATTGATTGCCGCATGGTGGGGGATCTATCACATCATAGCCGGGATATCTTTGTCTTATTTATTTAGGAAGATTGTGTAACTTTGAACGGAGAAACGCTTTATCTGTTAGTACCATTAATAAGTTCATATGATTATACCTAAAAAAGTGGAAAAAGTTTTAAATGCACACCTGGAATTGGAAGCAGGCGCATTTTTCAGTTATCTGGCAGCTGCAGCATGGAGTGAGAAGGAAGGCCTGGAAGGATGTGCAAAGTTTTTTCGCAAACAATCAGATGAAGAGCATGTGCATTTCATGAAATTCTTTGACTATGTGAATGAAGTGGGAGGGCATGCGGTGGTGCCTCCTGTGAAACAGCCTAAAATTGACTTTAAGGACATCCTGGAGGTTTGCGTACACTCTTTGGAGAATGAGAAGAAGGTAACCAAATCCATTTATAATATACTGAAGGTTACACAACAGGAAGAAGACCATGCAACAGAGGATTTTTTACAGTTTTTTGTTGCGGAACAAAAGGAAGAGGAGGTGCTGTTCAACCGAATTGTCGATAAGATTAAACTGATAGGAAAAGGACCTCAGAGTTTGTATTATATTGACAAGGAATTTGAGAAGTTAGTTGCCTTACAGACAAAAGAATCCAAAAAGCAGAAAGAATGAATAAGTCCCGGCAATAACCTTAATTGATAAAAAAACTGTAATTAATTTGAAGATTTCCCTGTATCTTATATTATTGGTATCGTTTGTCCTGTTCTCCTGTAATAAAGACACGGGCAACGTATTTTCAGATAAGCTCTTATACGCAGCAAGCGGTAGTCATCCCGGTATTTACGATCAATCAGGCCGGTATGTTATTTTACGGGGAGTGAATTATAATTCATTGGGAGATTATTGGCAGGGTAATCCGAATGTTCCTGCAATAAAAGAATATAATCCGGAGGATATCAGGATGATGGCTTCTTATGGATTTAATTGCATCCGGCTGCTGTTCAGCTGGAGTAAACTGGAGCCGGAACGAGGAAAGTATAATTACGATTATATACGTCAGCTTAAAAACGTAATAGAAGAAGCTGCAAAATATGATATCTATATATTGCTGGATATGCATCAGGATGCCTGGGGGAAATATATCGCTACTCCTCAGGATGTGAACTGCGAAAAGCCTAACAAAGGATGGGATGGAGCACCACAATGGGCAACGATTACAGATGGTGCATCGACCTGTACAGCTGACGGCTCCCGGGAATCCGCACCGGCCGTTTCTCATGCCTTTCAGAATTTTTGGGACAATACGGACAATATTCAGGATGCCTGTATCAGTGCATGGGCGGTATTGGTGAAAGAAACGGCGAAATATGGAAATGTGGTGGGATATGACTTGCTTAATGAGCCGGGGTTGGGGTATAAGCCACTCAATGAGGAAGCCAGGAAATTGAGTACCTATTACGGTAAATGTATCCGTGCTATCCGATCGGCGGAGCGGGATGGAAGAGGGCTGGAGCATATCATTTTCTTTGAAATGAGTATTACCTGGAATGGTCAGCCGGTTCCTTTTATTCCATATCCGGATTTTACCGAAGATAAAAATATCATTTTTGCGCCACACACCTATTTTGAAGCCATCTCATATATACTCACTATAGAACAGGGACTGGATTTGCTGCGTCTTTTATCCGGTATATATAAAACCGGATTGTTTATTGGTGAGTGGGGATTTTTCGGAAATCCGGCAGACGATGTCTCAAAGGTAAAACGGTTTTGTAAGAAAGAAGACGAATATTTAATCACGGGATCTACCTGGTGGCAGTGGGCGCAGGCTCCCGGTGATCCGCACGGCATGAGCTGGGACGGCACTCAGTATGCAAATACCTCCATGCACCTGATCGAACTGGATGTCAATGGCAATTTTACAGGGAATAAGAATGACTATTATTTAAAGGTATTAAGCCGCACCAGACCTGTTGCCATATTTGGAAAGCCTTTCAGGTTAGAATCCAACCCGGATGACGGAACCATGCAGTTGGAAGCCAAAGCTACAGGAACTGGAATTTCAACACTTTGGATTCCGGACAGATTTGGCGTGCCTGCAATCGCCGGCGATAATATACTTTCGTCAAAAATTAACAAGGTAGACGGCGGATATTTTGCTGAAATTTCTGTCAGCGGAACCTACCGTATCAGCATCTCTTTCTGAGTATTTATCTCTTCTTTTCCCGATAGAATTCATTTCTCAGTTCCATATTTTAGTATGAATCCCTTTACACGTATGATTGAACTTTATTTTGCTCTTGTCATGCCAAATGATAAGAAATACTGCTTTTAATTAAAAAAAAATTGAAATTAACAGAATTTTGTTTGGAAATTGTTTATCTTTAATACACTCAGCAAGTAGTATAATTTATGACAAAACGTATACATTTATTTATTTGTATATTCTTTTCTGTAGCTTTCTTACCGGTAAAAGCACAGGATACAATTATGGTAAATGTAGCCGCTGTACCCGGGTATTATCAGTCACTTAATCTGGATAATCAAACGCCGTGTAATTGTAATGAGAAAACGGAAAGAACATTCCAGTTGAATAAGGGGCTTGTTGAGGGAGATGTAGTCAGTTATAACTTGCATGCATATTCGTTCTCATTCGGCAGTAACACACTTCCTGCATCCAAGCTGTTCAAGGCATTTGAAAATGATAAAACGGTTTACAAAATCTCCGTAAAAGAATGGGATGCCTTCATGCTGCTGACCACTCCTGAATTTAATAAAGCATCTTTTGAAAATGCTGCCTCAGGGGTCTTCGCTGATTTTTCCTCCATTGCTGCAACAGATTTCCTTAAAAACAAGAACCTGAAGGCCTATTCAGAATATGTGAACTCTCTGAGCAAAGAAACAAACAACCCCAAAGAAGAAAATATTATTCCTGAAAAAATTACGCATTAATTCTTTGGACAAGTTGGTTATATGAAGAATCGATACCTGCAAATAAGTTCCTGTTTTATTCTCTTCTTTCTGTTGGGTTTTACACACAATGCATTGGGTCAAAAGAATCTAAAATTAAGAATAATCAGTGTCCGTTATCAGCAGACATCTGGTACGGATTGCGATGATGGAGCCTGCTTTGCAGGAAATGGTAAAAATGATATTGCTTTTGATATAGATGATGGTTCGGATGATGTGGATGAAACCTGTCATGAAGGAGATAATAATACGACAGATTACACCTGGAATGCTAATTTTAATCCATACGACAGAAATTTTGATTATGCCTGCCAGTGGCCTTCCGGGAATTTAAACTTTATTGTCGAGGCATGGGACAGAGATGTAGTGCCTGTTGTATGCCCCTATGATCAATGTATAGGCGGAGGTTTGGCAAATACCACCAGTGATAAGATATGTGATGTGAACATTACCGCTGCCTATCCTTCCAGTGTATCCGGGATTGGTGTTAATCAGACCTTAACATGTTCTGCCACAAAAAATTTTGACGGAGGAGGAAATTGCGGAACCACTGTGACTGTTGTCTATCGTTGGGAGCAAACCGGAAACTGGCGGCCACAGACAAGTGATGACTATATCTGCGGAGCCTATAATTTAGGTACTTTAAATTCAGGTGCAACCCTAAGCAGGAATGATTTTAATAATTACGGATATTCAGAGGAGGATATCTGTTCATCCAATGAGCCCAATATTTCAGATGGAGATGAAACCATCTGGCTGAAATTTAAGACAGGCCCAAGTCCCGGTACGAATATCAATGTTGATGCATCGGGTATTGGAGGCAGCGGTTCCGGCGGTGCCTGTATTGCAGGTGGAACCCTCTTTGCCTGGTGTAAAGTGTACGAAGGTCCGGATAACCTGACAGGCTGTCCGTTTACATATTCCTCTAATCAGTTTTCACAACTTTCTCAGGTCGGCAATACCGGATTGGATTTAAGTGATATCGACATTCAATGCCCTAAAGCAAACCAGACTTATTATATTCAGGTGGAAAGTTGCACTCCTGGAGTTGAGTTTGGATGTGCTGCATTGTGTGATGAAGGAAGGTTTAATCTGTCCGTTAATGATAACGGTGTGAAAGCAGGTCCGGATTACATATGTCTTCCAGCCGGCTCATCAACTGTTGGCATCGATGGTTATATGGGAACATTAAACAGTTCTTTTGATCCCAGAACAACAACAGGTTCTGCTACGGCCTGGGATAACAGCGATTATGATCTGGCTATCTTTAACCAGTCTACGGATTGTGCTTCTCAAAGTAAAGGTTGTTGCAATGAGCCGGATAATACAACGATTCTGTCCTCTTTAAGTAAGACCGTTTGGTATCGTTTCAGAACACCTGCACCCGATTATCCGTCTGCTCCTGCTTTGGCGCAGCTGGCACACACCTATAAGGTATTGGTGGAAAGATTGGGCTCTTCCGGTACGTTGACGTATCCTGCCGTTTATGTTTATGAGGAGACCAATTCAGGAACGGTTCGCGTTTGCCCGAACAGCAACGGAGATTATGCCAACCTGTCTTTCATGGACAGAGATGAAATTGACCCGTTGAACATCTTCAACGGCGGAAATGCAGAGGTCAGGCGGCTTTGCCTGAAAGCGAATACGAATTACTTCATCCAGATAGACCCTGTAGGTATTTCTGACCGGGTCGATTTTAATGTAAAAGTGGTCAAGGATCAGTTCAGACCATCTGATATGATCTGTGATGCCGTTGATTTGGGGTATATCACTACGAATGGACTGCAAACCGGTGTGACAACAGGTGTAAACTGGGCTAACAACGGACCAGCTTCCAAGTTGGGTGCAGCCAAATTCTTCGGGTTGCCGCATACGAATAAATGTACCTCTGCGGAAAATGGAGAGCCTCAGGCTTCGCCGGGCGGACCGGGTACTTCCGGTACGCATACAGCTACCGTATGGTACAAATTCACCACAGGCAGCAATATTCCACCCGACTGGATTTACTGGTATGAAAATGATAATGAATTAAGCAATGCAAATCGCGGGTCTGTATGTATCGGTTTGGGTTTTCAGTCAAGAGTTACATTTTATAAGAATATTACATCCTATCCTTGTCCGGTTGGAGGCAATTTAATGGCACAGGATGAGATGAACATACCGGGTGATTTATGTGATGCCTCGACCGGAATAGGCTTTGGCGCACCCTGCTATGCTGACATGTTCAGGCTAAAATGTCCGGAACCCAATACAACTTATTATGTGCAGGTGGAAGACTTCAATGCGCTTTCCATTTGTTACGAAGGACAGTGGTCATTTGATAATGGTTCGTATAAAATAACAACGGCATCCTCCTTGGGTGGCGCCCCGATTAATGATACTATTTGCGGTGCTATTGATATTGGAACGGTACCGAATGGCGGACAACTGGCACCGGCTGCCATTTATGACAATTTCTGTGCTACACCGGACCTGCCCTGGAGAGCAGATTTTACCCAATCGCTGGATAAAGATGTATGGTTTAGGTTTAACCCGCCTTTGTCCGGGTCTGTCCGCATTACCGCCCAATCTGCCCCTACCGGCTCTCCGGGTATTGATGATGATCTGGATATGCAGGTGGCCATATGGGAACCCATTTTAGGGGATGGAACCAATGCACATTGTTCAGATCCCCGTTTCTTATGGACACCCATCATTGCACAGGATCATGGCATACAGGAAGCAACGGAGGAAAGTGCATCCAGTGCATTTGGACCATACTATAATATTTACAACACTTGCGGAAATAGTGTCTTGTGTAATGAAGGAAACAGTCTAATCGCTACGTGTCTGGACCCTAATAAATACTATTATATACAGGTTGACGGAGGGGATTATTTTGGCTGTGACTTATTTGATGCGGGTGATTGTATATCCGGTTATTTTAAACTTCAGGTGGCTGATGCCGGATTGGGATTATATAATTCTGCCAATCCGCCGGATGTGGGTACGCCATTCACCACTTTGGGTGTTCCGAATGCAACCTTAAGACATGATGAACCTTGTTTTGCACAAAGCTTACCGGTAAATGCATCCGCGACAGCATATGGTTCTTTATCGTGGACGAATATGACCAACCGTTGTGCCACATCTATCAACGATCCGGTTCCATCAGAATGGAGTGCACAGAATGCTTCTACGGACAAGACGGTGTGGGCCCGATTTGTGGCGCCGGCAAGCGGAAAAGTAAAAATCCGTGCTGAAAACCGGTCTCAGCTTAAAGGAGATGAAGACTATCACGATGATATCAATTTGCAGCTGGCCTTATATCAGACGGCAAATTGTTTTGATAAATGGCGATTGACAGAAGTTGGAAATGGAAACGGATTTGACGGTGGTTTAACCGAAACAGACTTTTTGAACGATGATGATTATACCGGTGTTTGTGTTCCTTGTGTAGGAATATGCGGGTATGATGAATATTATGTAGGGCGTTGTCTTATTCCCGGGCAAACCTATTATATCATGATTGATGGAGATGCGGGATATACCTGTGGAGCAGATGTGGAGGATGTCGAAGGGGATTTCCGGATTTCGGTTCAGGCATTAAACGGCATTCCGGCATCTACAAACGATTCGATTTGCATGGCCTATAATATGACACCGATTTCGAATGTGGTGGGTGCTGTTTACAATTCTCCGATTGCCTTTAACAATGAATGTGCCGGCATAGACCCTTCTTACGAGGGTTCCGGAAAAGTAGCGCATACTATTGCCGGAACATTGTTTGATTTTAATGTAGAGCATACCTTATGGTTTAAGTTTGTTGCCCCATCGACAGGAAAGGTGACAATAGAAGCTGTGGAAGATGGTGGCACAGATGATATTGACCTGGGCATCGCCATTTTTGACATTCCTTCTCAGAATTGTGCGGATATTCAAACCGGCGGATTTAAGTTTGATGATGACTACGATCCGGCTGTTTTTGGTATTGCCAGTTCAGATGATGAAGAGATTACCGTATCCTGTTTGGTTCCGGGAAGAACTTATTGGGTGCAGGTAGATGGTAACAGAAACCTGACCACCTGCGGACCTGCTTTTTCCGGTACGGATTGTGAAACCGGACAGTTCAGGATGAAAATTACAACGCTTGCCGCAGACCAGACCTATGCATCTACCGTCACTTATTCCTCACCAGCCACGACCAGTCCAGGCGGAAATGATATGTTCTGTCAGGCACATCAGGTCGTCAATGCAGGAGGTACCTATAATTCTGGAAACCAGAATACCTATTTACATCCCGGTGAAACGATCAATTTTCATCACAATAATAGATGTGCTACATCCGAACGAAATGAACCGGAAGCAAACGGCTGGGACCTGAATCCGTTTGATTCCGGTACCGATCCCACTGTATGGTACACCTTTAATACCGGACCATCCTTAGGTCCTCTGCGGCCCGGTGATATTACCATTAGAGTAACCAATCCTTCCGGATTTTGTCTTGACCCGGATTTGGATTTATATGAGTATAATGGCACGTTTACAGCTGCGGCGTGTAATCTACAGGCAGCATCAAACACACAATTCAGTCAAATACTTCGGATAGGTGAGGGTAAAGTATTTAATATCCTTCAACCAAGGGAAGAAGAAATAAAAATTACCTGTCCGAAACCTAATACGCGTTACTTCTTAAGGGTCTTGGGTACCAGTGCCTGTCCGTTATTCGGCGATGACATGGGGGAATTTGATATTTCTATTGCTATGAGCAATATTAATATAAACTTTCAAACGAACGATAATATATGCGGTGCAACAAACGTGGGCAGCGGTACACTGGCAAGTGGAGGTGTACTTTCGTTATCCAATCAGAATAATATTTGTGCCACTCAGGAAATAGGCGAACCGAATACTTCACAGGGCGCTGTTCAGAATGAACCGGAGTATGATGAGACCATGTGGTATAAGTTTACGACAGGCCCCAATCCGGGAGCTGTAGAAGTAGAGGTGACTTCTTTGGTAGGAATTGGCGGATTTTTCACGGTTCCATCTTTAGCGGTCTATAAATATGTACCGAGCGGCAACAATTGTTCGACAACGCCATTTGCAAATTTAGCTTCTCTGGATGATGATATTGGATTTGCCACTTTACTGGGCGGAATTACAGATTTTACGGCAAAAGTTACCTTGCCTTGTGTTTCTCCAAATACTACTTATTATGTTCAGGTAGACGGCGCAGATGTCAGTCTGTTCGGATTTACTTTCCCCGGTTTTACAGATAATTATTATTATGATATTGATGTAAGAGATTTGGGCAGTGGAACAGGAAGGGCGCCAAATGATAATTTAGCGAACGCCATTCCGGTTGACAATATCATCCCGATAGATGGTATGCTGCCTGCAGGCGGTACGCTGACCATAGGCGGACACAACCGATGCGCTACGTGTGAAAACGGAGAAGAAGGAGATTATTGCGGAATCGACCAGACAGACCACACCGCTGCATTCGGAGCGGAGGATGAAACGGTTTGGTACTATTTTACTACACCTTCCAATCCGGGTACAATCTCTATAACAGTGGCTGATGACCCCGGAGTTGGCGGTACTTTCAGTCCTAACTTCGCTTTATATTATAACAATGGTGCAGCACCGAATTACAGGGTGACGGCTGCTCCTTCTTCCAGCATAATTAAAGAAGGGTCTTCCAATACAGCCACTATTCCTGTCAGTTCCGTATCGGGAAATTATACCTGTTTACTACCGGATACGAAATATTATATTCAGATTGACGGAAATGATGTGGTACCGTTTACAGATGACCAGAATGATTTTATAGTTACGGTTACGGATGATAATTCCGGTAATCCCGGTCCGAATGTTCCAACCAACTATGATTTAATATGCAGTGCAAATGTTTTAACTATTCCGGCAAATGGTACTACCGGTTCACTGACAAGAACAAATAAGTGTGCATGGGAAGAAGCCGGAGAGCCGAACACCAGCGATAATATTGGCGGTTCCGGTGATGATGTCACCTCCAACAATTATGATGAGACGGTATGGTTCTCATTTGTGCCTCCTGTTGATGGTGATATGACAATGCTGCTGGAACCAACAGGCGGAATCAATGGTGGTGTTAATTATGTATTGTATCAGGCTCCGGGCACTGCTGCCATTTCCTGCTCCGGTGATATTCCAACATGGACACAACTGACAGAGATAGCCAGTGGAACGGGATTGGCATTAAATACCATTGGTACGACTGACCAGATTGTGGAAACATGGCCTTGTCTGAGAGCCAATAAACGCTATTATATTCAGGTAGACGGTAATGATTTGATTGGTTCTAACGATGTGGGTAATTTCACTATCCAGCTCACGCACGTTTCCAAAACCACTCCGGTGAATGATAATATCTGCGGTATTGGTATAACGTCGGCAACCGGCAACCTGGGTACATTTACCACTTCTGCTACAGCTACCGCAGCCGCACAGGATAACCGATGTGCGACACAGGAGATTGGTGAACCGGCCGTGAACGGACCGTATGATGATATCACAGACCCGGGCTACGACCATACGCTTTGGTATAAATTTGTGGCGAGCACCACAGATGGTACCTATTCAATCAGCATAACCAATGCCGGTGGTGATGTGATAAACGGTTACATCGGTTTGTATCGACAGGATGCAACGGTGTGCAGTGGCGTTACTCCTTCTTTTGGGAATCTGACATTGGTGCATGAAACCCCGCTGGTAAACGGTGCAACCAATAACGAGACGATGAGTTTAGAATGCTGGGAAATTGAGGAAGGAAAAACCTATTACTTCCAGGTTCAGGGTTTTGACGGACTGCTGGGAAGTGATGTTGGTGACAATTTCAATGTTTCGGTGGTATTTACCTCCGGTTCGAATAATCCGGCTGATAATATTTGTACTGCTCCTGCAGCAGCGATTGGAACTACTTATACAGCAGATAACAGATGCGCCACCACACAATCCGGTGAACCGAATATTTCACCATCGCCCCAGGATCCGTCAGACGGAGCTGATTATGATGAAACACTTTGGTATCAGTTTGTAGCACCTGCATCCGGGGAAGTCCGTTTAAATACATCTGCATATAGTCCGGGTACACTCACGTTAAGTGCCGATTTATATAGTGTTCCGACAGGATATAACTGCGGGGTTTCCGGATTTAACGGATTGGTGAGAGAAGATAATACCAATACATTAACGACACTTTCCACTGCCTGGGATTTGAGATGCCTGGTTCCCGGCAAAACCTATTATATGCGTTTTGATGGTAATGACGGTGTGCTGGGAATTCCGCCGGATAAAGGCACCTGGAATTTCAGTATAAACAATCTGGATGCGGCAACTTCATATCCAAGTGTCTTGAATGATGAACCGTGCGGTGCTGTTGACGTAACACAGCATGTAAGGACTGCAGCACAGGGGCCGTGTACATCCGACGGACAATATTACACGGCAAATTACAGCATTCTAGATGCGGCGACAGATATAGACAGAGCTACCCGGTCGGTAACCGCATTGGGTTGTAACGGAGAATTGAATTGCAACGATTACTGGTTTAAATTTACCGTTCCATTGGATGCAACGGGAATCCGGATTCAAGGAAACGATGAGTACCCGGTTGGTTCATTGTTTAATAATTCACACGAGCATATCGGTATTTACAGGTCTATCGGAGGAGGATGTGGCGGAACGTTACAACGTATTAATTGTGATGATGGAGGTTTAGGCGGTGATGTGGATTTATCCTTAGCGGCGTTCCCGGGAGAGACGCTTTTTGTACAGGTCTTTAATGAAAATGCTCCTGCATCACCGGCCAATTCGGCATTTGGTTTTTGTATTTCTGTTGACTGCCCGGCTAAAACAGCCTGTACAGCCAATAATTTAGTGTATAACCAGTCTCAATGCTGGAATATGAATACGAATGGAGCCAACCTTTCTCCTCAGTATTATGATTGTTTGCCGGGGTCTAATAACTCGGTCAACTATCTGTCTTTTTCTACAGATTGTGATGGTACACCAGTTGATACGGTTACGGTTGTGTTTTCAGTCACTACCATTGGGTGTGGGACTACAGCCATGTCCATGTTCCGCGATGAAACACCTTGCGTTGCACCAACAGGTCAGTATGACGATATTCTCATCAACTGCGCGGTCTTTGAGGAAGTAATGGGCGGGACTACCTCCACAAATTTCAACTCAACATTTATATTGCCGGCGTGTGCAACCTATATCATGCAGATTATCAGCGATGAAAATACTTCTGGTTGTGCGTCATCCGGACAAGTCGTTATTGTTAAGTCCACCTTGAATCCTACACAGATATTACCGGTGGAACTGACCATGTTTACCGGGTACAATAATGGAAGTGAAAATATACTGAACTGGACGACTGCCAGCGAATTGAACTCGCTTAAGTTTGAGGTGGAGAAAAGCACAGATGCCATCAACTTTGAGTACATAGGAGAAAGACCGGCTGCCGGAAATAGTAATTCACCTAGAAATTATACATTAGATGATTTGTATCCTGTTTTAGGTAATAATTATTATAGATTAAAAATGATCGATATAGATGGACAATTTAAGTATTCTGAAATTGTGGTTATAAAAGTTAACGAATTGAATCAGGTTTCAGATGGAATTGTATCAGTATATCCAAATCCAACTAATGATAAAGTGAATATTGTGTATCAATCCACTGAACAGCAAAAATTGAATTTGTTACTTTTCAATGCTATCGGACAGAATATGTATTCAAATAATTATGCTGTTAATTCAGGATTAAATACAATAACAATTGACGCATCAGCATTTGCAAAAGGAATGTATATTATAGGTTTACAAAACACATCAAAAGGAAATAACTACCAGGCTAAATTTGTAAAAGAATAAAAATTGCATGAGATTTATTTTTGTAAAAAAACAGGCAATTTATTTGTCTGTTTTTTTTGCAAATGATCTGTAGGTATTTATAAAAAAATGTATGTCTGATTTTACATCTTTACTACAGCAATAAATTCTAAGTAATCGATAAAGTACTGTTGTTGATTTTTTTTGTTTAGTAGAATAAAAAGTACTTATTTGATTTTTATGGGTACCGAATTTTCATTCAGACCGAATTTAACTGCTTTTCTGAAATATTCTTTAGCAGTCAAGGTGTCCCGCTCATTCAAATAATAATAGCCTAAATTTTCCTGTGCAGCAAAAATGGTAGAATCCTTACTTATTAAATCGGTGTTGAATGTTAGGCAATTTTCTTTGTCGTTCATTTCATAGTAAATTGTAGAAATATTGTTTATCAATAACTGAGAATTGTTTTGTAATCTCAAGCCGCTTTTGTAATAAAATATGGCACTGTCCATTTTCTTTAATGAGTAATAGGAGTCTCCTAAGAATACATAACTATCAATCTTCGAAGAATTATTTTTTACAGCGGTTTTAAAACAACGAATGGCCTGATCGGTTTGTTTATTTTGAAAATAATACTGACCTAAAAAGAGGTATAGTAAATGATTTTTAGGATAAACGCGAACACCTTTTTCTGCATAGTATATTGATTTTTCCAGGTAGGCCTTTCGTAATTCTTCATCTTTTTCTTTATCATATTCTTTGCCATATGCACCCGCTGCTATTCGCATGGCTTCATATGAATTATATAAACCAGGAGCATCGGTGTCAATCAGTGTTTTTAAGTTTTTCCATGCAGGAATTCGTAAAATACTCAACAAAGAAAATGGAATTATTATACTGAGAAGTATGAGATTTAAGTATTTTTCTTTATTAATAAATACTAAGATTAAGTATAGAGAATAGGTGAGCAGTAAACAAAAAAACAGGTTGGCTATAAAGATATATCGGTCCGCAATGATACCTGCAACTGCGGTATAGAAATTTAACGCATAGAAGGAAAGAATAAAAATTGCACTCAAAGATATGATTAAGTGCTTGTCTTGTTTTTTGATACCGGCAATTAATGCAATAATAAAACTTAAAACAATAATAAGTCCGCCATAAAATGAAAAAGTATTGACAGATAAAACAGCAAAATAATTGTAACCATAATAATATTTATAACTGGTAACAGGGATCATTTTGGTAAAATAATAATAGACCGTGTTTACCAGTGCTATTACCCTGTTTTGTAATGTAAATGAAACAGCTAAAGGATTTTCAGTGAATGTTACTTTGCCAATCAAATTATCAGTAGCAGACAGGTGAGAAAGCGCATTGTCTTTAATTAATGAGGCGATACTTATGAGTAAAAGTATAATTAAAAATGAAAGAATCGTATAAATTAATTTCTTTTCTTTCTTAAAAAAAAGTACATAAGCGACACATAGAATTAAAAAACCCAAAGCATCCATTTTTGAAAGAATTGCTATAATAGTGAATAGAAAAAATAAAAAGAGATTTATTGTTTTTCTATTTTGCAGTTCAATAAATTGTATAAAACAATAAAACGCAAGCATACCAAAGAGCATGCTTAATAAATTATCTCTGCATTTTAAACTGCACACCACTTCAGTATTTAACGGATGCACACAAAATAGCAATACAGCAAAAAAATACAACGTTGTATGTTTGTTGTCAAAAATGAATTTGAAAAGGCTAAGTGCAATACTGCATATAACATAAAAAAGAAAAACATTAATAGCATGTGAAACTGAAGGATTGATTTCACCGAATATGTACTGTTCAATTCCATAACTCAATAAAACAACAGGTCGATAGTCAGTCTTATTGTATGAAAGGTTAAATAAAGACCAAACATCTTGTAGGGTCGGCGTCTTGTTTGCAATGGTATTTAATATTATATCATCATCCAGATTAAATCCAAAGTAGATAGTTTTGTAATACAACAAAAAGCTGATAATCAATAATAAACAGTACTGAGCCTTAGTGTTTTTCAAATAATTAATGGAAATCATAGGCCTTAGTAAAATTTGATGTGAATTTATTGTTAATTTTTTATTTAAACCGCACAACGGGTTGTTAATTAAATAAAAAACTAGTAAATTTAACAAGTGTTTTTAATTTGTTCACTTTTGGTGGGCAACTTTTATAAATAGTTGGTATGCATAGATTCTACACTTTATTATTTTTAATACTTTTTTCTCAGGCTCAGGCAAAAATAAATGATGTTGCACTAAGTAAAGAACAATTTGATTCATTGCTGCAATTCAAAATAAAAAATACCGATACCGGAAGTATAAAAATAGAAGCATTTATAAAATTTTACAAACAAAACCCTCAGTTGAATACTATTGATTCTTCGGATATTATTTCAATCGCCAAACTACTTATTCAAAATAATTCGTTAACGTATAAAAATGACAGCCACCAGTTGATTTGTAATAAACTAAGCGAGGATATTATTAATTCTGATTTTAATAAACGATGTTTGTTACTAGCAAAAGAACAACAAGCAGAGATTAGTGACTACTTTAAACAAAATTTAAAAAAATATTTACAGAACGAAATATTTAACTTTTACTACAACAATAATGTACTTTCCTTTCTAGATAAGCAATCATATGTGGAAGTATTGAAACCGGCTGCACTAATTGATTTATTAGAAAAACAAAAGGCGGAACGTTTTTTAAACGAATTAACCTTTGTCATTAAAAATTCAAAACACAATTTATTTAACCAATAATGCTATGGAAAATTTTTACAAAATATTGTTTTTACTCCTGACAATTTTGGTTTTCCATTCAGCTCAGGCTCAAAAAACACTCAGAATCAGGGTTTCAGAAACCTATAAAAATGGTGTAACGGATTGTGATGGAAATGATGATGAAAAAGAATGGCTGTTCACCAACAATTCAGTTTGTATAGAAAGAGACGGTGATGTAGTAACCATGCAGGACGCCCGAGACGTTACTTTATTTGGTACTAATACCTATTATTCTTTAGAGTGTTATCCAACATCCTACACCATTACTTTCAAAGGTCAGGAGGATAACGGTCTATCTAATTGCGATGAGGAATGCGGAGGGCAATGGATAGGGACAGCAAGAACTATTCAAACAACCGCGGGAACATATACCAGCTGGGATGATGTATCTATGGCAACGAATTGCGGCGGTTGTTCTGCAAATGTTACGTATCGGTACGATGCTCAACAAATTGTTTCAGGAAATTTTTCCGGTGGAAATTTAGATGGCTCCGGTAATGTAACTAATAAAACATGTGCAAGTGCGATTTATTTAGGCAACACAACCGGCACTCCGCGAACTAATGATGTCACGCAATGTACAGAATCCTGGTACTATTTTGATAATACAGCCACTGCACAAACCCTAACTTTCGACCCTAGCCAAAATGGTTCTTACGTTACTGTCTGGTATTCAGGCACTAATTCTTGTTCAGATTTATGTCAGGTAGCAGAAGGTAGCGGCGCTGCCACGGTTAATGGTCCTGTTGTAGGCAGATATTATGTTCGATTAGGGTCAAGCGGTGGTGGCAATACAAATTTAGCGGTTTCTCGAGCAGGAACCGCATCAAATAATAATGTTCAGCATGCAACTTCATTTTCTTTAAGCCCTGGTGGAACTTATACAAGTAGTTTTAATAACAGCTCATATAATAATCAACAATATGAAGGCTTGCCACATGGCGCTTATAATACTGCATGGTATACATTTACAACTCCTGCTGGTGGACTAACAAGTTTAACAGCTTCTCAATCTGAAAGTGGGAATGATAATACTATTGTTGCTATATACAGTAAAAGTTCCAGTAATTGTTTCTTTGGTAACCTTTCTTTACTTGCTCCAATTATGAGTGTATTAGTTCAAGTACTTCAGCAACTATAAATTGTTTACCTGGAAATACAACGTATTATATTCAATTTGGGACTCAGGACTGTACATTAGATGGCGGTACAACCGGTAATTATAATATTTCTATTTCTGCAGGTGGCAACCCATCTCCTGATGCTATATGTAATGCTATTACACTAGGAAGTGGTGGTGTTCTTGATCCAGGTGAAGCTGTAAATAATACAGTTGTAAATAATATATGTGCTTTACGTGAATCCGGTGAACCTCACAGTGATGTTTTAAATACAGTTTGGTATAAATTTGTTACACCTGCAACAGGTTTGGAAAGTGTAAACTTTCATTTAGGTGAAAATGGAAGCGGTGCAGATAATCCAGCTATTGTTGCATATCGATCATCAGGTGGTTGTACATTTGGCTCTCTTACAGAAGTAGGAAGCGATATTCCTGGATTAGGTACTGATGCAAATTCTGATTTTTCAATTAATTGCTTACAAGGGAATACTACCTATTTCATACAGTGTGGTTATAATGATAGAACATTAGATGCAGGATCAGCTGGTGTTTTTGATTTAGATATTAATGCAACTTCAGCAACTACAGGACCTGATAATATTTGTTCAGCAGTAAGTATGGGTACACTAAACGGAACTGCTGCAGCTTTGTCAATAAGTAATCAATCAAATATTTGTGCATCTGCACCACAGGCAAACGAACCAGGTGGAGGACAAAAAACAGTATGGTATACCTTTACGACGGGTGCTACTGTGGGTAGTAACCTCAATGTAAATATGGATGCAATTGGAAATGGTTTAAACGCTGATGTTTATTTATACAGAGCTTGTGGAACTGTGTGTTCAGGTTCTACTTTAAATGCAGGTGTATTACAGGAAATAGGAAACTGGTATGATGTTAACCCATTAGGCTCAGAGTTTGATGCAGGCGGCTCCGTGCAGGGTGTTATTCTTCCAAACACAACTTATTATATTCGGGCAGATGGTGTACCTACAGTTGGTGAAGATGGACAATTCAATTTATCAGTTTCTTTTTCCGGAGGAGCACCATTATCCAATGATCATTATTGTGGCGCAAGTAGTATGGGAACCGGATTTAATTATAATACTGCTCAGCTTTCTGTTTCAAGCAATACTGATAATGCATCCAGTGAAGATGTATGTTCCACCAACGAACCGGATAATTCTAACGAAAAATCACTGTGGTATAAATTTACTACAGGTGTCAATCCACCTGCAATCATTACCTTAAATCCATCAGCGTCTGGTCTTTGCACCGGACAAGCTTGGGTATATTCCGGTGCTGCTAGCGGTGCTTGTACTGGCAATGCTTTTTCTAACTATAATTCAGGCACAAATTTTAATGGATTAACACGTATCGACTATACTGAATTAGGTAATGATTTTACTATAAATTGTCCGGCTGCCAATACAACCTACTATGTTCAGGTACAGGTAGGCGGTGTTTGTAATTCAGGGGCCATTTCATTAACGGTAACAAGTAACGGAGCTCCAAAACCTTCAAATGACTTGTGTGCTAATGCAATAAGTTTAGGTACACTTGCACAAGGTGGTACTATTGGAGATGCAGCAGGTACTAACCGTTGGAATAATTTCTGTTCTAATGGAACAGGGGACCCAAGCCCGGGCTGGACATTTGATGGTACAACACGTCAAGCCGTTTGGTTTACATTTAATACCGGTACAACAGGTGCAGGTAGCGACATTACCATTGAAGCATATAATGATCCTGCTAATTTAGGTGATCAAATCGATCTTAAATTGGCTTTGTATGAAGGCTCATGTGGCTCATTGACCTATATAGACAGAGATTATAATGTACCATTGTTTGGCGAAACGATGGAAGATAAGTACTGCTTAAAACCCAACACCAATTATTATGTTTTAGTGGATGGTTCAGGTATAAATACACAAGGATTTTTTGGTCTTACCGTAAAAGATAATGGTCCTTACCCTGGTAATGATAAAATTTGTGGTGTAAATGCAGTTACGACTTATGATATTGGAACTTCAGCAGGTATAGCAACAAAAGTAGGTACAGTTAATTCTGACAGCAAATCAGGAACAACAGTAAAAGGTACTAATTGCTTTGATCCTTTACAAAACTGGAGCGGAGGCTGCAATCTGGCTTTTTCAGATGATAATGATTATGGCGTCTGGTACAAATTACCATCAGCTACTAAAAGAAAAGATGTGGTATTAAAAGGTGCTTCATTATCAAATGACATGGATATCAAATTTGCATTGTATAATCAACCAACAGCAAATGCCTTATCTCAGTGTAATGGAAGATTAGGTGGTGCTGATGCAATGTCATTGGTGTCAGGCTCTTATTATGGTGCTTTAGGTTGGGATGCTGCTATTCAGGGTACCTGTGCCTCTCCGGATGAAGATCATATTTATACTTGCTTAGATCCTACACAAACTTATTATTTGTTGGTAGATGCCGGAGAAGGTTTATGTGGTACAGGAGATTTTACAATTAATGCATACTATCCGCTAGAAGGCGGATCAACGCCGTGTACAGCTGAATGGTTACCAGGTGTAACAACTTCTACCTGGTCAGCAGGTATTCATAAGATAGATTTAGCAGCCAATTTCTGCGGAGCCACCTATGCGGGAATACCAACTGCGCCATGGACTTACGAAAAACCCGTATGGTGGAAATTTGTGGCACCTGCATCCGGTACAGTTGAACTAAGAATTAAAAGTGACTCTACCAATCTCGGGGATGAGTTGCGTCCTAAGATTTGGGTGTTTGAAGAAAATACAGCAGGTTCTTGCAGCAATACGTTATTAAATTATACAAACCTGGATCAGAAAGATCCGGATGATTTATTAAG
Source organism: Sphingobacteriales bacterium (assembly GCA_016719635.1). Lineage (NCBI taxonomy): Bacteria > Pseudomonadati > Bacteroidota > Sphingobacteriia > Sphingobacteriales > Sphingobacteriales bacterium. The sequence goes on from JADJYT010000004.1 coordinate 206,065, forward strand.
TGTTGGAGATCCGGATTTATTAACGGAGATATTGGATGTCCGATGTCTGGTGCCGGGAAGAACCTATTATGTTGTAACGGATGGAGTAACGACGATTGCCGAAATATGTGGTGTCGGTACTAAAGTTGGGTTCTATAGCCTCGAAATTAAAGATTTGGGACAAACCAAACGCAAGAACGATACCATATGCGGAGCCACACCGGGCAGGGTGGCGGGAGATCCTTATTATTTTATTCCAACGGCAGCCTGGAAGACCGTGAATAAAGAGGTGGAATTAACGAAGAATAATCAGGATAATTATTGCTTTGTTATAGAGAATGAACCGTCCGCTTCCAGCTATGGAGGTACCTGGTCAACCATTAATAACGTTAGGGGTGGATGGTATTCTTTTACCGCACCACCTTCCGGTAAAGTGGAAATTGAATTCAATAATATATCGGTCACCTCAGATCAGGTCGATGCGCAGGTGGCTGTATATAGAATTAAAACGGGCAAAACGTGTAATGATGTTCAAACCACTTCAAATATTAATAATCCAACGTTATCGCCTCTCGAATTTTATGGAAGCAGTAATGACGCATATGCCGGCATTTTGGCGGATGAAGACTTAACGGTTTCCTGTCTGATGCCGGATAGCCTGTATTATATCTATATAGAAGGGATTAACAGCAATACTTTGGGAATTACCGATTTGGGAACAGGGGATTTTAATTTAACCATCCGGTCGTACCCTCAGGATCCTCCGGCGGCCAATGACAATAAATGTAATCCCATCTATCTGGGGCAACCAACCAATACGATTGGTTCCACGACGGGAATTATAAACGCCACTTCAACTAATTTTAACCGGACTTCCAGCACATTAGCTGGTGCTCCTACATTAGGAACGAATGGCGTGACGTTGGTCAAGGCAAGAGGAAATCATGGAGGCGTACTGCCAGTTTCGGCACCTCCGGGGGGTAATGAAGTGGCTTTATCCTGTTCTCCGAACCCGGGTTGTATAGATGGAATTGGCTCTGATTATGACCGGTCCGTTTATCCGTTTAATAATTTCTGTGCAACAGCGGTCGGTGACTCTACACCTGCCAATTGGGGGGCTATTTTCGGTGCGGTGGACGGTAAACCCCGTAAATCGGTCTGGTTTATGTTTAAGGCCCCGGCAGACCTGGATAACAACGGAGAAGAAGCGGTGGAGATTGCATTGAATCAGGAATTGATTTCACTAAATGCGCATAAGGATGGAATGGATTTGAGGGGAGCTGTTTTTGAATCTTCGGATAATACCTGTAACGGTTATTTCTTTGATATAAAAAGCGAATACGACATTGGAGATTTTGATGAAACATTTAAAGTGACATGTCTGGAACCGAATCGATTCTACTGGCTGATGGTGGACGGCTCTCCAATAAATGACGAAGGCTATTTTGGGTTAAAGATTTCAAGGGTAACACCTGACCCGCGTCCGGCAAACGATTATATCTGCAGCGCCTATACGCTCAGTAATTCGTTCTTCAGCGGAGCAGCCGTTGGCAGGACGAAGGATACAAATATTTGCGCAAGAATAACAAGGACATCTGTAGATCCGACACCTGAAAATGACCCGACCGGATTCGATTTGGATCATACGGTCTGGTATAAATTTACGACACCTTCCGCACCCGGAGACTATGCCGTAAAAGTGGATGTGAACGGATGGGGTCCCGGTTTGTTTGGTTATTCGGATAAGATGGATCCGCAGATTGCCATCTTTGAATCTCAGAATGGTACCTGCAACTGGGGAACTGACGGAACGAACATGGTCGAGATAGCCAGTGAATATGATGTCTTCCCGTTTGCTGAATCGATGATAGGCTATTGCCTGCAGCCAAGTAAAACGTATTATGTCATGGTGGACGGTTCCGGGTTAAATTCACAGGGATTCTTTGATATTACCATTGATGATTATTCACCCATCACTCCATTCCCGTCTGCAGTTGCCAATTATGATTTATTTGCAAATGCGGTATCACTCAGCATGCCGGTAACTGCCGGTGCAGGCGGAAAAACTACCTCTGCGTTAGCACATAATTATTGCTCGGGCATAGAAACGGATGAACCCGATTCCTGGACATTATACGATATTGATAATACCGTCTGGTGGAAGTTTACAGTACCTACAACGGGTATCTATTCGGGTCAGCATGTCGATATGACACTACGATTAAAAAGCGACCCCGGCGGTACTAAAAATGACGGTATTAATTTATTGGGTGCGGTATATGAATTAAATGGTACCGCCAATTTCAGTAACCTTACCAATATTGCTACGGGTACCAATATACTTATCTATGATGAAGATATTACACTGACTTGCTTGAAGCCGGGCAGTACCTATTATTTACAGGTAGACGGATATTCAGGTCCATTTAATATATTCAGGGCACAGGGACAAGGTTATTACAAAGTAGAGTTGGAAGTAGCTACCCTTACACCTAATCAGGGTAATGACAGTATCTGCGGTGCCATAACGGTTCCGGTTCATCCAACGAATTATTACCCAACCTCCGGTTCACCATACAACAATATTTGTAAAACGGTACAGGCGAAAGAAAATCTGCCGTGGCTGAATGCGGATGATAAAACCGTATGGTTTAAGTTCCAGCCTCCAGCTACCGGTAATGTTACGATTGATGTTCAAAGCCAGGGTGCGGATGATATCGGTGCACAGGTGGCGATTTATCAGTCACAGATTCCAATAGCTTCATCTGCTTGCCAAACAGTAGATTCATTAGTCTTAGTGGAACAGGATTACGATCCTTTAGCTGCCGGAGAAACGGTGACCGCAAAATGTCTGAATACTTCGGTATGGCATTATATTCAGGTGAACAGTGATATCGTATCTATTTGGGGACAGGGTACATTTAAAATCAATGTCAAGGATATTGGCGGCACCACCACACCGCCTTATAACGATAATATATGCAATGCCTATGATTTTGGAAATGTAACGAACGCAACGGGTACGGCGAAACAAAGACTGAGCGACAGTAACCGTTGTGCATCCATTCAGGTGAATGAGCCAAATACGACAACCGGTTGCAGCTGTATTCAGAAGTCTGTCTGGTATAAATTTACAGCGCCAATATCGGGCAGGGTTAAGGTAACGGTGCATGATGTGGATGGATTTTTAAGCGGAATCGATCCGGAAGTATATTTATATTCCGGAACACTGACGGGTTGTCCTTCAGCAACGCCGGCATTTACCGGTTTTACACAATTGGAAGGGGCATATAATCCGCTTCCGAATTTCCCATCCTCCACGACCGGCGATGAGGTTATAGAATATGAATGTCTGACTCCTGGGCAACTTTATTATATACAAGTCGATGGCACCACCGTTGGCGGCCCGCAGGGATTTTTTGACATTACCATAGAAGACCTTATTCCGAATTATGCTTCCTCTCCGAAAAAACCGGCGAATGATGAACCAGCCAATGCGGTGACATTAACCGTTCAAGATGAACAATGCGCCGTACCGATTGGTGTTACTTCAGAAGGAGATGAACTGCAGGGAAGCGGAAGTTGGTCCACTGAAAATTATAAGAAACCAACCATTACCAAGAAAGATGTAACGGGTACCTGCAATACCAGCGATAACTGCGGAGATATCTGGTATAAGTTTACCATGCCATCAGAAGACTGTATGCTGGGCAGTGTCGTAACGATTCAGGGATATAGTGACCAGGTGGCAATCGGTTCTGCGTACCATAATGATTTAAAGATTCTGGCATACCGTGGGACTATTGGAAGTTTAGTGCCTGTAGAATGTGGCAATACAGATGATAATGCACTTACGGTAGATTATTTCCATTATGAAATAACAGGAACAGCCGGTGAAACTATTTATCTGCAGGTTTTTGATCAGAATAATAATGATACGGATAATGATGATGAGGAGGATTTCTTTATTTGTGTTTCCAGACGTTATGGTGTCGATAAATGCCAGAATCTGAACAGCCTTCCATTTATGGATTTTGGTAAAGATTATTGTTGGAATGTGGAGGGAGCATCAGGTGAGACACCGGCTTCAGCTTATGGAGAAACCAATTCGTCTACGAATCCTACGGAAAATTCGGCCTACCTGAAATTTAAAATGACACCAAGTCCTTGCGACAGTATAAAGATTACCATTAAACAACCAACTCCGCCGAATCTGTTCTTACAGGATGGTACTTTCAATACCAATCAGATTGTATCCCTGAGTGTTTACAGAGAAGACAATGCATTATGTGATGGTACGATTGATGGTGCATTGGTGTCCAAATCTTACGTATGCTCCGGTCCTGCAGCTATTTTTGATAATACCATCACTTATACTGTCGGTGTCAGTAATTTGGATACCAATAAAGTGTATGTGGTTCAGATTGACGGACAAGGTCAGGATGTCACAGGGTATATTAACAACGGAACAATCAGGGTAGATACTTTCCAGCGGTGTGTAAATGTTCAGGCAGTTACATTTAATGATACCAGTGTCTCTTATTTTACATGTCCTGATGGCTGGAGATATTATCATGACAGGAACAAGATTATCATCTTCGCGTTGTATCCAAATGGCAATGTGTTTGATGGCGTGGCAAAGATAAATTATAAATCAACTTTTGACTCTGCCGTTTCCTGTCCTTCGCTAATGGCAGAATACAGTATGAGGAGAATCTGGGATTTCAGTATCTCCAGTGGTTCAATAAATCCGCTTGCTCCGGTGAAAGTCAGGTTCTATTACAGATCTCTGGAAAAACAAGCGATTATTGATGAAGCCAATGCATTCCTGACCAGATGCGGAGGGTTTTTCGAACCGTTCGAGTGGTTCAAGACTGCTTCAGGGATACAGTATATTCCTTCCACTCCGGCACAAATCAATCCGCAAAGAATCACAGCAGGCTACTCTCAAACGTCTTGTTTGGGAAGCGATTTGTTTGGCAGCCCGAATGGTTGTAACACTCTAACGGCTTCAGATAATCAAATCAGCTGTAATGGTACACTTTATGTCGAATTGGGAGCGATTACAGGGTTTTCCGGAGGATCCGGCGCGGTAGGTGTGGGACCTTGGCAGAATACATCACCGCTTCCTGTTGAGCTGACATCCTTTACCGGCTATAATGAAGGTGCTAAAAATGTTTTGAACTGGACAACGGCTTCAGAAAGAAATACACTCAAATTTATGGTTGAACGAAGCGGCGACGGTATTTCTTTCGATCCGATTGGTGAGAAAGCGGCGGCAGGTTACAGCGCATACCCATTAGATTATACTATGGATGATTCGTATCCGTTAGATGGTGCAAATTACTACAGGCTGAAGATTATAGACAGGGATAATACTTTTGAGTATTCACAGACGATACTCATCAGAACAGCCGGAGCTATCGTGTATCAGAATACGATATTGAATATCTTCCCGAATCCTACACACCACGCTGTATTTATAGAGTATCTGGCTTCTGCCAAAGGAACCGTTGCATTAAAGGTGTTTAATGCGCTGGGACAATCCATGCTTTCTAAAAAAACAGATGTAGAGAAAGGAAAACAGCTGATATGGATAGATGTGTCCTCATTTTCGGATGGAATGTATGTAATCCAGCTGCAGGATGAATCTACCGGAGAAATCCTTCAAAGCAAGTTTATGAAAGAATAAAATCATTTTAACATCAACTCATAAAAAAATCCCGGTGATATGCCGGGATTTTTCTATTTTTATACAATGCGATTCCTGTTGTGTCTCTTTGTTTTATTCCTTTCATCTATAACTTTTGGACAGGATTCTGTTTTAGTTTATGAAAGTAAAGGATCAGACAGTTTAACTAAAAATGATACTATTGTCAAAGATTCGATTCTCAAAACGGATACTGCTCTGAAAATCCAATTATCTGACTACCTGCCTCCTGCCAAAAAAATGAAGTGGAATGTTGAGAGGGTTCATCTGTTGTTTGGTATCGATTTTTCACCATTCAATCCAATGGTGGTCGAGAATGATATCTTTCACGGCCCCTATTATCCGGTGGAAGATTCCTCTGCCGTATGGCTGGACAGAGATACTAAAAGCAATTTATCAAAATCCTATAAGTCCGGGAATATTCAATTCAGTCTGCAGGCAAATTTCTGGAAGGGATTGTTCTTCGGAATGAATTATCAGTTCTTTACTATCCGGAAATATAAGAAAGAACCCAACAGGGGGAACTTGTTTTCAAAATCGAATTCCGTATTTTTTATTGTCTCCGCTCAGGTTGGATATGTCTTTGAGTTCCTGAAAAACAAATGTTTGCAGATACATCCCTCCATCCGCATCGGGGGCTATACCGGTGACGGATACTACGACAGCGGCAAGGGCAGTAAGTTTTATTTTGGCGCTGACCTCAGGGTCCGTTATCTTATTAAGAGGAAATTCGGTATAGGTGTTGGGGTAGATTATGATTTCCTCTATTATAAGCAAAAAGGGTACAGTGATTTATTCTCCAGAAATACGTATCAGAAGACGACCTTCAGTAATGTTCACCTAAACGTAGGTATTTCTTATAATGTCACGATTCGTACGAAGCCATAATGAAAAAGAGGATTACATTCGTAAAAATTTTCACCATCGGAATCGTTGTAGGATTGAGCGTTCTTATTTTAAGCTATAACGATTCATTAAGGGTTCCGTCTATTTTTGACGGTAAATTTTATACAGCCGCGTTTATAAAACCGGCAGAACATCCATATCGTATTCCTGAAAATCAAATTGCACTTCCTGAACTTTCCGGATGGACTGACAGCGCCATAGCTGCGGAATACCAGTATCCGGATTTTTTACTCCAAAGTACCAGCACCACTTCATTTTTAGTGGTTCGGAATGATACCATCATTTTTAAACGGTATATGAACGGAGTTAAAGAGGGAGATAACACCCAGTTATTTTCGGTTACAAAGGTTTTTGTAACAGCCTTGCTGGGGATGGCAGTCAAGGATAAGTATATTGCAGACGCGGAAATACCTGTAACGGATTATTTTAAAGGTTTAAAAAATCCGAAATTCAAACAGCTGACGTTAAGGCACCTGGCTCAGATGCAGTCCGGATTGAACTATGATGAATATGGTAAAATATTTCAAACGCTACAGTATTACTACAATAAAAATCTAACCCGGTCCATATACGGTGCTCAGTTTGATACGCCGCCGGGTATGCAGTATATGTATAAATCCATTGATACGCAGATTTTAGGGGAATGCATAAAAAATTCATTAGGCGATAAGAAATTTCTGGATTATTTATATGAACGATTATGGAATAAACTGGGAATGCAGGATACCGCTTATTGGGCATTGGACAGTAAACTGACGCGCAACCCCAAATACTATGGAGGGCTGAATATGTCAGCCAGAGACCTGGCTAAATTCGGCATGATGGTACTGCACGACGGAAGATTTAAGAAAAGGCAGTTACTGCCCGGAGCATGGTTCAATTATTGTGACGATACGCTTCACCGCTGCAGGGAAGATGATAAGTATTGTATGGGCTGGTATTATTCCGTTGATGATAACGAAAGTGATGTATACTGTGCCGCCGGCTTTAACGGGCAGATTATGCTGATTAATGAAACCAGAAATGTAATTGTTATTCGTATGGGAAAAGACCGTGGCGGCGTGGACTGGTACCCGATTATGAAGAAATTATCGGCAGCCGTCTGAAATCTATCATTAAAAATCGTTAATAAATGCATTTATAGTCTCAAATACCGTATTTTTGCACTTCAAATTTTAATCAATGAGAGTATTTATCCTGTTCATATTACTGACTGCTTCCACGATAGGGTTCGCTAAAAGGAACAAATCAAAATCAAAGCCTGCCGAGCCTGTTACCCAGCCGTCAACCACGCTGAAAAATAAGGTGGACACCATCTCTTATTTTATTGGTCATCAGATTGGCAACGACATGAAGAAGAATGGTGCGGAAGATATTAATCCGTACGCAGTTCAGAAGGGGATGGAAGATGCCCTGAAGCATGATACATCCATCGTAGATGAAAAAATTGCAATGGGACTTGCTCAGCAGTTCTTTACAGAAAAACAAAAGCAAAAAGCTGCGGAGAAGGCTTTAAAGGCAAAGACATTCCTGGAAGATAATGCCAGACGCCCGGGTGTCAAAGTGACTCAGAGCGGTCTTCAATATGAAATTATTCATGATACGACCGGTCAGAAGCCACTGGCAACGGATGTTGTTACGGTACACTATACCGGAAAGCTGGTGGACGGAAAAACATTTGACAGTTCTGTGGGTGGTGAGCCGGCTACTTTTCCGCTGAATGGCGTGATTCCGGGATGGACGGAAGGATTGCAGTATATGTCAGTCGGCTCAAAATACAAATTTTTCATTCCTGGAAATCTGGCTTACGGCGAGCAGGGTGTACAACAGGCAGGAATAGGTCCGAATGAAACGTTGATCTTTGACGTAGAATTGCTGGATATTAAAGCACCGGCACCGGCAATCCCTGAAGTACCCAAGGCACCTTCCAATATCAAGGTTACGGAAGAATAATCAATCAATCAATCAATTAATCAATAATAAACTATCAAAACAATTTTATGAACAAAAATAGTATGCCATTGATACTTGCAGCAGTAATCGCACTCTTTGCTGCCTGCAATAACAAAAACAGCTTTGTAAACTCAAAGCCTAAAAAAGAAATTGACTCCGTCTCCTATGCCATAGGATTACAGATGGGACAAAACCTGAAAGCAAACGGATTAGACAGCACACTGAATGTCGATATTCTTGCACGCGGAATTTATGATGCCATGAACAATAAGAAGCAATTGTTCGGCGGTGATACCATTACCGAAGTGATGATGAAACACTTTAATCCTCAGATGCATGCTATGATGAAAGAAAATGACCGGAAGGCTAAAAAATTCTTTGAAGAGAACGCTAAAAAAGCCGGAATAAAAACGACAGCGAGTGGTTTGCAGTATGAAGTGGTTTCAGACGGAACCGGACCAAAGCCCCAATTGACGGATGTGGTGAAAGTAAATTATACCGGTTCGCTTTTAGACGGAACTGTTTTTGACAGTTCTGTAAAAAGAGGCCAGCCTGCCACTTTCCCTCTGAACGGAGTAATTCCGGGCTGGACAGAAGGATTACAATTGATGAATGTAGGATCTAAATACAAATTCTATATTCCGGGTAAATTAGCTTATGGTGCACAGGGACAACAACAGGCGGGCATTGGTCCGAATGAAACCTTAACCTTTGAGGTGGAGTTGCTCGGTATAGAACCTAATCAACCGCAGGAAGGTGGAGGCGATAACGCGGCACTTCAGCAAATGATTCAGGAAGCCATGAAAAAACAACAGGCGCAAGGCAAATAAGCAGTGCCTCTTAATTATATAAAGTCTTCCGGAAACGGAAGACTTTTTTTGTGCATAAAATAAAACACTTCATTACACTGTTTGTTAGTATTTTTAAATAAAGCAAAATTCCGATGAAAATATATACTAAAACGGGTGACAGCGGTACAACTACTTTATACGGAGGGAAGCGGTTGTCAAAGGCAGAGATGAGAATTGAAACATACGGAACGGTGGATGAGCTTAATTCGTACATAGGTCTGGTGGCTGCTTACATGGAAGAAAAAGAGTATACCGATTTGCTGACAGATATACAAAGCAGATTGTTTGATATCGGAACCCATCTGGCGGCAGAGCCCGGAAAGCAGAACCTGATTTTACCGGAAATACCGGAATCCAAGATAACGTTGATGGAAGAATATATAGATAAGATGAATGAGCATTTGCCGGAATTGAAGTTCTTCATTTTACCAGGAGGAACACATGGAGCGGCCATCTGCCACGTGGCACGAACGGTATGCCGCAGAGCTGAACGCCGCGTGGTACAATTGTCGGAAACCGAAGAGGTGCCGTTGGTGTTGATTCGTTTCTTAAACCGCCTGTCTGATTTTTTATTTGTATTGGCTCGGAAAACAGCGCATGATTCAGGTGCGGCGGAAATTATATGGAAAGCTCACTGATAAAGAATGAATTCCAGAATCAAGGTGACTGAATATGTGTTAAATATACTGATTGTCAATTGTTTATAACTATTTTATTTTTTATTTTGATTTTTGAATTTTAGGCATATATTTGCACTCCGTTAGAGGTTCATTTTTACTAAAAATTAAAAATATTTAATATGTATTGGACGTTAGAATTGGCATCGTATTTAGAAGAAGCACCGTGGCCTGCATCTAAAGATGAATTGATTGACTTCGCGATACGCACAGGTGCACCGCTTGAAGTGATTGAAAACCTGCAGGAACTGGATGATGATGAGGAGCTATATGAAAGTATTGAGGATATCTGGCCGGAATATCCTACCAAAGAAGATTTTCTCTTTAATGAGGATGAGTACTGATTCAACTCAATGATAAACAAAAGCCGCTTCAAAAGAAGCGGCTTTTTTATTTTGATTTAGAATTTTCAGACCTTGTCTATGTTATATGACTACTTTTCAGAGACTTTTTTGCCTTTTTTTTCTCCACATCAAACCAGACTAAAGTCTGCTCGTCCGGATAGAAATTGTAGTTGATGGTGATTTCGGTATTGGCAGGAATAAGCCTGCGTGCCTTCACCCGGAATATTTCTTTTTCATAAAATGTCTCGTAGACGGCGTTCGGATTATAAGAGTGGTTGTACATGGCACCATATCCGCAAACTACGCCAGCGCTCTTACCGTCATTTCCCCACTGGAAATAATAATGATACAGGTGTGTCTTGTCTAAGTGTTTGCAGTCTTTAGCCGGGCAGACGATTACCGGGCAAACTTCGATGATATCTCCTTCGTGTAAATCCACGGTACAAAAAACGCCTCTTCCTTTATTTCGTACTTTCTTTAGATATAGTTCCATTTTATATTTCCATAGATATAGTCCATAGTCTATGGTGTATTTGAATTAAGAATATCTATGGTCTGAGGACTATCAACCATCGACTGTTATATTTACATCCTTTCCGGTACTTCGATGCCTGCGATGGAAAAACATTTTTTCAGGATGTCTCCGGTTCGTTCGGTTAGAAGAATTCTGAAATTTTTCTGTTCGGCTTTTTCGGCGGCTAAGATAGAACAATCCGTGTAAAATTTATTATAAGTTTTCGCCACTTCGTAAGAGTAGTCAATCAACTGCGCCGGATTCATCTCTTTACAGCATTCTTCCAGTACAATCGGATATCTGTAAAGCATTTTTATCAGCTCTATTTCTGTTGGATGCAGCAATTCTTTTGCAGGAAGTGGTTGCTTCATGACCTGATTCCCCGTTCCCGATTCCTGATTCCTTCTTAATATACTTCTTGTTCGTGCATAGGTGTACTGAACGAAAGGGCCAGTGTAACCCTGGAGGTCAATGCTTTCCTTTGGGTCGAATAAAATTCTTTTTTTTGGATCAACTCTCAGCAGGAAAAATTTTAATGCTCCCATCCCAATGGTTTTGAAAAGAGCGGTTTTTTCAGCTTCGCTGAAATCATTCATTTTTCCCAGAGCTTCAGTCTGCTCCCTTGCATTTACAATCATATCCCCCATCAAATCATCCGCATCTACCACTGTTCCTTCCCTGGATTTCATCTTGCCGCTCGGTAAGTCCACCATGCCGTAGGAAAAATGATAGATACCATTTGCATAAGGACGGCCCAGTTTCTGCATGATTAACTTCAGCACCTTAAAATGGTAGTCTTGCTCATTACCAACCACATAAATGGAGGTATCCATTTTAAAGTCGTTGTATTTCAGATCGGCGGTACCCAGGTCCTGTGTGATATATACAGAAGTGCCGTCGGCACGCAGCACCAGCTTATGGTCCAGTCCGTCCTGGGTTAAGTCAATCCATACACTGCCATCCTCTTTTCTGTAGAAAACATTCTTTTGAATACCCTCTTCAATGATATCCTTTCCCAGCAGATAGGTGTCCGATTCATAATAGAATTTATCAAAATCGACCCCAAGGTTTTTGTAGGTGATTTCAAAACCGGCATATACCCAACTGTTCATCGTGCTCCACAAATCCATCACTTCCCGGTCGCCTGCTTCCCACAGGCGCAGCATTTCCTGTGCTTCCAGCAGGATGGGAGCCTGTTTTTCAGCTTCGTCTTTTGTGTTGCCCAGAGCCGTCAGATCTTCAATTTGTTGCTTATAATGCCTGTCAAATTCAACATAGTATTTGCCGACCAGTTTATCGCCTTTTATCCCCGTACTTTCGGGCGTTTCACCTTTGCCGTATTTTTTCCAGGCGAGCATGGATTTGCAGATATGGATGCCACGGTCATTGACCAGATTGGCTTTTATAACCGTATATCCGTTTGCTTTGTAAATGCCTGCCAATGCATAACCCAGCACATTGTTGCGGATATGCCCTAAATGCAGCGGCTTGTTGGTATTGGGGGAAGAGTATTCTATCAGTACTTTCTGCTGTTTTTCAGCGGGAGCCTGGTTTATGTCATATTGTACAATATAGTCTACCCAATAAGATGTATCGACAGACAGGTTTAAAAATCCTTTGATGACATTAAACGCAGTGACATATTTTTTTTGAGTCACCAGATAATCACCAATCACCTTAGCCGATTCCTCCGGATTCTTTTTAGTCAGTTTCAGTAACGGAAAAACGACCAGTGTAACATCTCCTGTAAAATCTTTCGGTGTTTCATTGATGGTGATTTTGCCCGACTCCACTTCACTGCCGAACAGAGTGGGAAATGCCTTACAGACCTCCTGTTGTATTTCCTGATAAATATTCATTTTTGCACTGCAATCACTATGGGTAAAGTGTAATTTTGACGCAAAAGTAATACATTTTGTTAGTACATTTGCAATCTAATTATTTGTAAACTACCCGCTGCAGCATGAGAGACCGTTATATAGACCTTATCGAACAGACATATTACTTCCCTCAGGATGGTTTTGATTTGGAAGATAACTGGCTTCGTTTCCATAAAATAGATTTGAAAAGTGTCATCGAACAACACGGGGCGCCGTTGAAACTTACCTATCTTCCTAAGATTGGGGAAAACATTAACCGCGCCAGAAGATGGTTTTATGAGGCATTTGAAAGCGTCGGGTATAACGGACATTATTATTATTGTTATTGCACCAAGAGCAATCACTTTTCGCATGTTTTGAATGAGGTCTTGAAGAACAACGCCCAGCTGGAAACCTCCAGTGCATATGATATTGATTTGATACGTGCCTTATTGAAAAAGAAGAAGATTGACAAGAAAATCCGGATTATCTGTAATGGTTTTAAACCAAAACGCTATACGGATGCTATCCTGGCCTTGATAAAGGACGGTTTTACCAATGTCGTTTCGGTATTGGATAATATGGAAGAATTCGATGCCTTCCTGAATTTTGAAAAAGACTTGAATATTGGAGTCCGTATCGCTGCGGAAGAAGAACCTAACTATCAGTTTTATACTTCCCGTTTAGGTATCCGTCAGCGCGACTTGATACCGTTTTATATTGAGAAGATAAAGCCAAATGCCAATATCAAATTGCGGATGCTCCATTTTTTTATAGATTCCGGCATAAAAGATTCCGCCTACTACTGGAGTGAACTGAATAAATCGCTGACCATGTATGTGGAATTGAAGCAGGTTTGTCCTGAACTCAACAGCATCAATATAGGTGGCGGCATGCCTATCCGCTATTCACTGGGTTCCAAGTATGATTATGCTTACCTGGTCGAGGAGATAGTACGTAAAATCAAGAATTTCTGTGATGAAGCTGAAATCGACCATCCTAATATCTATACGGAGTTTGGAAATTTTACGGTAGGAGAGAGCGGATGTAATATCTTTGAAATCATTGGTCAGAAAAAACAAAACGACAGCGAGCTGTGGTATATGATCAATGGTTCTCTGATGACCACCATTCCGGACGTATGGGGGATGAACCAGCGGTTTATCTTATTACCTATTAACAACTGGAACCAGGCTTATCAGCGCACCATTATTGGTGGGCTTAGCTGCGACGTCAGTGATTACTACAACTCGGAGGTGCATATCAATCAGGTATACATGCCTAAAATAATCGGTGACCAGAAATTATATATCGGGTTTTTTCATACCGGCGCCTATCAGGATTCGTTAAGCGGATACGGAGGTACCAAACACTGCCTGATTCCTTCCCCCAAAAATATCATTATAGATAAGGATGCAAATGGAAAACTAACCTACGAGGTATTCGCGGAAGAACAAAGTTCGGAAGCTATGCTGAAAGTTTTGGGATATTAACGAATTATCCAACAGGTTCTTTTTTTTCAATTTATTTATTTTTCAATTTATTTTGTCCTATTGTGTTGATGGTCAATGTTTAGTATAAATTTGCTTCTCACTTTAAAAGTTATAAAAAATTAAATGTGATTTATTTTTCGTTAATAAATGATTAAACAATGCTATTTCTGTAAAATAATTAAAAATTATTCAATTACTTAGCTAAATCAATTATTAACCTTTAAAATTTATCAATTATGGCAATGCGAAAAAAATATTTACTTCCCGCGTTCATCTTCCTTGCATTAGTGGTTGCAGGTGCTTTCAACCCGGGACAGGCGTTAACAGGCAGCAGTGCCGGAGACATCAATACCGGTGATACAGCCTGGATGTTAGTGGCATCTGCGTTGGTGTTAATCATGACACCGGCATTGGGTTTTTTCTATGGCGGTATGGCAAATCGTAAAAATATCATCTCTACGGTTTTTCAAAGTGTAATATGCCTGGGTTTAATGAGTATAGTCTGGGTAGTCTTTGGTTTCAGCCTGTGTTTTGGAGATGATATTGGCGGTATTATTGGAAATCCATTCACCTATAAAATGTTTCAGGGTGTTGGTTTGAAGCCGAATGAAACCTTTTCGGCCACTGTTCCATTTGTAATGTTTGCCATGTTTCAGTTAAAGTTTGCCATCATCACACCGGCGCTGATTACCGGCTCTTTCGCACAACGCGTAAAGTTTTCCGGTTACTTACTGTTTATTACCTTATTTTTCATTTTTATCTATGCACCGGTCTGTCACATGACCTGGCATCCGGACGGTCTTTTATTTAAATACGGAATATTAGATTTTGCAGGCGGAACGGTGGTGCATATGACAGCCGGATTTGCAGCTTTAGCAGGCGCATTGTTTCTCGGCCCTAGAACGGAAAGTGAACGCACTCATGAATTTGCCAATGTTCCATACGTGATTATCGGTACAGGGTTGCTTTGGTTCGGATGGTTTGGTTTCAATGCTGGTTCTGCATTGGGCGTGAATGCAAAAGCAGCCAATGCCTTTGCCACAACCAATACTGCCGCCGCAGCCGCTATGATTTCATGGGTATTAATGGACGCTATGCGCGGCAATAAAATCTCATCTATCGGTGCCTGCGTTGGTGCGGTAGTTGGTTTAGTGGCCATCACACCTGCCTGCGGCTTTGTGAATGTAGGGGAGAGTATCGCCATCGGTGCCATCGCTGCAGCTGTAAGTAACATGGCGGTTCACTTCAAAAATAAATCAACGATTGATGATACGCTGGACGTATTCCCTTGTCATGGTGTAGGCGGTATGGTCGGCATGATTATGACCGGTATATTCGCTGCGGATTATGGAACCGGTATTACCGACTGGGGTTTAGCTTACGGTGAAACGAAGACCTTCATCCATCACATGATAGGATTGGTGGGTGTGGCAGCATTTGCCTTTTTGGGTTCTTATGCATTATATTACATCACCAATCTCATCGATCCGATTCGTGTCACGAAAGAAGAAGAAGAATTGGGACTGGATATCACTCAGCACGGAGAGTCTTATCAAAGTTTGAGAATTGATTTATAAAAACCAACCAACACACTAAACATCCTCAGTTTTTTAGAGTACGGCAGGCTCACCCCACTTGGGTGAGCTTTTTTTATCTATATTGTTTCATCAGTCGTTCCACATATTTGCCTAAAATATCAAACTCGACGTTCACCTGTGTACCTACTTTATAGTTGGAGAAAATGGTGTGTTCGAATGTGTAGGGAATAATGGAAACCGAAAATTTTTTCTTTTTGGTGGTCACAACTGTCAGACTGGTACCATCTATGCAGACAGAGCCTTTTTCTGCCAATGTAAATTTTGGCAAAGCATCGAACTCCAAGAAAAAGTCCCAGCTGCCGTTTTGTTCTTTTATGCCTGTAATGGTAGCAGTCTGGTCTGCATGTCCCTGTACCATATGCCCGTCGAGACGTGCACCGGCTACCATGGCCCGTTCTAAATTTATTTTATATCCCTTTTTCCATTTTGATAAGGTTGTAATGGCTAATGTCTCTTTTATGGCGGTAACGCTGTGTGTGGAACTGTCTTTTTTTATCACCGTCAGGCAGACACCATTGTGTGCAACACTCTGATCAATTTTCAGTGTTTTAGATAAACTGCTTTTTATGGTAAAATGGATATTATTCCCCTCTTTCTTAATGTTGGTTACTTCCCCGATTTCCTCTATGATACCTGTAAACATGTGCTGAATGGTTATTTAAAATGCGCAGTTTCTTACGGCTGCCAATTATCTTTATTCGCGAAACAGCTGAATGTATCCGCTGAGTGGTTTGTTTGTTTTCCGGATGCCGTCAATGGTTTGAAAATACACATCACATACATAATAATAGACTCCTGTAAATAATGGTTTCTTGGATTTATAATCGGTTCCATCCCAGTTAATGTCGGGTTGTGTGGTTTCAAAAACGAGATTACCCCATCGGTTATATATTTTCATGTCAATTTTCTCTACAAACCGGTAAGGGAAGATAGGGGTATATAAATCATTCTGTCCATCTCCATTAGGAGTGAACGTATTCGGTAATTTATAGATCGGACAATTATCCACGCAAACTCTTTCAGAAAGCAAACCGGTATTCCCGTTCTTACGGACAGCCTGTACCGCATAACAGCCTGCAATACTCCTGCTGTTCAATACATGAGTATAGTTGTTGAATACATTCCCGATAATACTGTCTATCTGTTTTAAGGTATCTGCTGAAGTGTTTGCATAGAAAATTCTTACCAGAACAATATCATCCGTTTTGCAGTTTGCATTTTGATTGTATGTCCATTTAAGATAATTTTTGTATTCAGAGGTATCTAGATTACTGTCCGTACAGAAATTGGAAATTTCCAGAACAGGCGTACACGGCGGAATGGTATCACTCGGACGTGCACAGGCTTCCTGGGAATAATTGATAAGCGGCGTTTTCAGTCCGGAAATCGAATAACTGCCAATTGCTTTAATCTTGTAACAGTATAAACTGTCATTCTCTAAATTGGTATCGCTGTATGACGTTGTCGTTACGGTAGTCAGAGAATCGAATGTACTGCCGCCCGGAAGTTTACGGAATATGACATAACTACCGTTGGTCCATGGTACCAAAAAGCTCCAGGAAAGGTTTAATATTTCAAACGCAGTGCCTACAGACAGAAAAACAGAAGACGCTGCTTCGCTCGTTCCCAGGCTATCATTTGACCGGGCAAAAAATGCCACTTTATAGTTATAAGCTGTGTTTACGGTGTTTAATCCGGTATCCAGATGGGTGGTATCGGTGATTTCCGAAAATGAATTGGCGGTCACCGTTTTTATTATGGTATAATTGGTTCCGTTTAACCCATCAGCTCTGAATAATTTAAATACATACGGCCCCGGATTGGTGATGGTGTCTAAGCGATTGGAAAATGGCCTGGACCATTCCACATAAATTTGTCCGGAGGTGGCATCCGTTGTTCTTACATCGACGTTATAAATCAGTGGAATGTCAGCCGGAATCACCACACAGGATTCTGCACTTGCCAGCCCGGAGAATCTGTTCAGGATAATTCCGACATTGCTTCTGTCACCGAAATTCGCCACCACCCTGTAGCTGTAGACATTGCCCGAACGAATGGTATTATCTATGAACGAATAATTCGCTGTGGTGGCGATTAATTCATATCCTAACGCAGCCAGATTGCTGCTGCAACTGTCAAGTGGCGTATTGCATCCTTTTTTTCTCCAAATGGAAAAGTTCAAAAACTTAGGATTTCCGGAACAGGTATAAAGGCTGTCCCAGCGTACTGCAACGGTTTTATTGGTAATGTTCAGCGTTGCCGTGAAATTTTCAGGTGGTGGTGCCAGTAAGGTAATGGAGAGTGTTTTCGAATTGGTAAGCGGTGGTGAACGGAAATTATCCACTGCATTGAATACGACGAGGTAGTCATTCTTTATCAGGTGGGTGCAATTCGTATTCCACCTGAAAGTACCGCTGACCGGATTGGCAGGACTTCCTACTGTGAACGTAGCAGGACTGTTACTGGCAATAAGCGGTGCACCATTTGCCCTTATGGTGACAACATCTGTTGTATTTGGATCGGATGCGGTTGCCGTGAATAAAATCGTATCGCCGGCGACTTTACAAATTTTAACAGGAACATTAAGGACAGGAGGTGAATTTAAGGTGGCGTCAATAATGATCTGTAAATCCCGTATGACGGTACCGATCAGGATGCCAGCCCGATATTCCCGGATCAGGATGACGATGTTATATATACCCGCCTGCTGCGGGGATTCCCATTTCAGTTCGCCGGTTTGCTGGTTGATGGATATCTGATTGTCGGGGCCCGGAAAAATTAAATTCGGAGGGGTGTATCCGTTTACAGGCAATCCGCTGGCCTGCAGCGGTGACATGATGGAAAAAGTCAAACTGTCGCCATCCGGATCGAAAGCATTGGGGTTATGAATAAATATCTGCCCTACATTTCCATATTCAATTGGAGGGTTCAGTAATTGCGGTGAATTATTATATCCTATTACATTAGGGTCTAAGATTTTAACGGTATCTTCTAAATAAAATAGTGTATTGACTGAGTTATTGATATTAATAATATTTTCTATCCGGTTTGGGTCAGAGACACCAACGACATAGGTAAATGGGGCAGAATAGGTATGAACGCCGATATATTTGTTTTGTTTGATATCCGCATCTAAGAAAATTTCAGAAGCTCTGGACAAAGAATCAAACGTACCATCCCCCCAGGATATTCCCAGACGCTGCCGGTCTGCATCACCACTCACGCCGCTTACTTTGGTATAGGTGGTAATGGTGAATTCATAGGAAAGACCCGATACATGTCTGTAGGTTATTTCACCCGCACGGTTGTGTGTACAGAAACTGTAAAAGGTTAATGTCCAAAAACCTACTGTTAGCAGTATTTTATAAAATGAATTCATCTGAAAGTATAAATATAACGCTAAATTTTAAACAAGGTAAATATAAAAATAGCATTGATACAAAAGTAAAATTTTCAAGCTATTTTTCAAGGTATGCTCCGAAAAGGAAGTCAAATAAAGGATAGGTGATGTTGAGATTATACTTTGTCATTAGGGGAACATCGTGATGGGTATGGTGCAGTTCTCGCAAGGTGCTGATAGATGGCAGTTTAGCCACAAAGTGACCTTCCGGCAAATGATAGGCGAAGTGCAGCCATTCATAATTCAGATAACAGGAAAAAACGGTTAATACGAATAACAGGACGGCATTTAACGACCAAAAGAAATAAAACAACAAAGCAGCAGACAGCATCTATCCAAGGCACCAGATGGTCGTAAACCAGAAATTGAGTTTCCCTGAATAATTCTTATCGATTTCTGAGGCATGGCATTCTGTTCTGAATGTTTTTGTCTCGGTGATTTCCATTTTATAAAACGTATGGTATTCAAAATTTATGTTTAATTTAGTAAAAATAATTGAGATGGTAGAACAACCTCCTTTAAAAAGTTCCGGCGCATCGGCATCACCGGTTAATAAACCAACACACACCGTTAAACATTTTTTCAGAAGATTACTGTTGTTCTTCCTCTTAATCTGTATTATTACAGTTACCATTACTTTTCTTTATTTTAATTTTACCTATAGCGAAGGTAACAGAGCCGGTATGCTGATTAAGTTTTCTACTAAAGGTTTTGTATTCAAAACCTTTGAAGGTGAACTCAATGTGGGCAGTGTCAACACAACTGTTGGAAGTACCGTTACCAATAACAGTTGGGCATTTTCAGTTAAAGATAAGCAGCTGGCCAATCGGTTAAGTCTGATGGAAGGCAAGATGGTACGGCTGCATTACAAGGAGAAAATAAAGAACCTGCCCTGGCAGGGTGAAACCAAATATTTTGTAGATAAGGTGGAAGTGCTGAAATAATAAGTGCTATCTTAACAGTTTCTCCGAAAGCAATTTTGCAGCACTGCTGACATCCATTTCACGTCGTATGATTCTTTGCTCCAGTTCGGTCTTCAGTTGAAGAATACCAGGGTCTGAATGCAGCTTACTTTTAAGCAGTTCTATTACGTGCTCTTCCAGCGCATGTATTTGCTGATGTGTCCTGTTGTGGCTCAGGAAACCGGAGTTTTCCATTTGCAGAAAGTACGAATCCAACTTTTGTCTACATTCCTCCAGTCCGGTATGTTCCAGGGATGAAACGTTCATGACTGGAATTGTCCAGTTCTTTTCATTGGGTGCAAGCAAATGTAAGGCAAGCTTTATCTGTGCAGCAGCTGTTTTTGCAGCAGCCTCATTAGCCTTATCTGATTTATGGATAATCACCATGTCAGCCATTTCCATAATTCCCCGTTTGATACCTTGTAATTCGTCGCCCGAATTGGGTAGCAGCAGCAGCAGAAATAAATCCACCATATTTTTGACCATAGTCTCCGATTGTCCGACACCCACCGTTTCAATAAAGATGTAGTCAAAGCCGAATGTTTCGCAAAGGGTAATGGTTTCTCTGGTTTTCCTCGCTACGCCACCCATCGTACTGCTGCTGGCTGTCGGACGGATATAGCAACCGGGATGATTCGATATGTCTTCCATGCGTGTCTTGTCGCCCAGGATACTTCCCCTGCTGATGGTGCTGGATGGGTCTATTGCTAATACGGCGATGGAGTTTTTTTCTTCTAACAGTAATTTTCCGAATGCATTGATAAATGTGCTTTTGCCGGCACCGGGAGCACCTGTTATACCTATTCGCCGGCTGCTCCTGTTGGTCTGCAAACAAGCCTGTATGATTTTTTCTGCGAGTAAATTATCTTCGGGTTTCGTACTCTCAATTATGGTAATAGCTTTGCTTAAAACAACCCTGTCTTTTTGAAGTATCCCGTTTATATAATAGTCAGCAGTCAGCATAACATGGCTTATCAGATAAAATTAGGAAAATATTCAAACAATACGACAGGAATCGGTAATTTAGATGTTGTAATAATAAACGGTGAGCAAAAAGAAAAAACAAACGACACCCAAACTCCATAAGGAATTGGAAGGCTTTCAGATTTCGGTGAACCAGTTTGGTGAAATTAAATCTACATTTCCGGTTGAAAAGCTCAATGAGTTTCTGAATAAAGAAACGGCAGATAAGAAATTGAAAGAACGCAAATCAGACAAAAAATAATCAGCAGACAGCTAAAACACGAACTCCCGGTACTGAAACAGGTTTCTTATTTTGTCTTTTTTGTGAATTTTATGTGAACGATACTCAAGTAGTTTGTAGTTTTTCTAAAATTATTCAAATTCATTTTTGCAAGTATAACATTTTCAGCTAATTAACAAAATATCCAATAGGAGGGTTTTAGCTGTTTAAAACTTCAGCTGATAATAATCATACTTATTTTGACGCTTATTGCTGAACTTTGTCCCAATGATTTGCAGGAATAAAATGACTTTTAAGCATAAGAATAATTCTTTTTTACACACAAGGAATTACCTGTTAACGACGCCATTCAGTGCGTCGTTTTTTATTGCTGTAAATGATGATGGAAATACACACACCAAAGCAAACACACACACAGATGAGAAACAAATTTTTAATCCTTCGGCTTATTTTGACGACAGCAGTTTTTGTTGAAACTCATATCAATACGTCAGCTGTGTCAGCTGATTCAGTTGTACAAACGGTAGCAGCAGTTCCTCCCGTAGCCAAAGACACCGTCTATATTATAGAAAAAAAGAAAAAAGGTAAGGCAATTACCGCTTTCAAGGTGTGGTATAATAACCAAAAGGAAGAAGGGTTGTCGACAAACACAGCTAAAACAGAAAAAAAATGGTATGAGTCCTTTGCCATTCGCGGATATACCCAATTCCGATACAACCGTTTGGCGGAAACCAATGAAAAATTAAAATGCGAACAATGTGATAAGAGTTGGGGAGAAGGCGGAGGGTTTTCGCTCCGGAGGTTGCGGGTGATATTGTACGGTCAGATAGGCAAACATGTCTATTTTTACATCCAACCGGATTTTGCGAGCAGTGTTTCCTCTACCGGACAGAACTTTGTACAATTAAGGGATGCTTATATGGATTTGGGTATTGGGAAACATAATGAATTTCGGTTTCGTCTTGGTCAGAGTAAGGTACCTTATGGCTTTGAAAATATGCAGTCCAGTCAAAATCGTCTTCCATTTGACAGAAATGATGCACTGAACAGTGCAGTATCAAATGAGCGTGACTTAGGCGTATTTTTCTATTGGGCACCGGAAAAATACAGAAAACTGTTTTCGGAATTGGTAAAAGACGGATTCAAAGGTTCCGGTGATTATGGACTTATTGCAGTTGGGGCATATAATGGACAAACTGCCAATAAGCCCGAATTGAATAAAACTCCTCATGTCGTGCTGAGAGCATGTTATCCGATAAAAATTAAGAATCAGATTCTCGAACCGGGTATACAGGGATATCTGGGCAAATACACAATTGCTTCGGATATGATCAGCAAAAATGCCAAATTCAAGGAAAACCGGAATTATTGGGATCAGCGAATGGCAGCAAGTCTTATATTATATCCAAAACCATTCGGCATTCAGGCAGAATACAATGTGGGAAGAGGACCTGAGTTTAACAAACTGACGGATTCTATAGAAACGAAACTGTTACATGGAGGGTATATTACGTTATCTTATTACTTACCGGTAAAAAAGCAGATTTTGTTCCCTTACTTCAGAGCTCAGTATTACAAAGGAGGTAAAAAACACGAACTGGATGCCAGAAGTTATACCGTTCAGGAATATGAACTGGGAATAGAATACCAGCCGGTTAAGCAGTTTGAATTTGTTATGGCATATGTTTATTCAGACAGACGGTTTGAGGATTTTGTATTACAGGACAATCATCAGAAAGGGCATCTTATCCGTTTACAGGCTCAAATAAATTTTTAAAGGCAAAATATTAATAATTTAAATCAAACAATTATGGCATTCTCATTTTTAAAATTATTTCAACCCAAAGACAAGATCTTTCAAAACCTATTTGAACAGACTGCAGATATTTCTGTAAAGATAAGTGAAGTTTTTTTGTCTGCTATGAAAGAAACAGATTCAAAAAGATTTGAAATCCTGGCTCAAACCGGACATCTGGAACACCAGGCCGATGATGTGGTGCATAATCTGTATGTTGAACTGAGCAAAAATTTCATCACACCGTTCGACAGAGAGGATATACATGAACTGGCATCCGCCATGGATGATGTCGTGGATTATATTGATGAGGTAGGGAACAAGATGAAAAACTACGATTTTACCGAATTCAATGACTATATTCTGAAGATGGCGGAGTTAAATGATGAATCAGTGAAAGCATTAAGAACGGCCATTTATGAATTGAGGGATATGAAAAATATGGGAAAGGTAAATGCAGCCTGTCTAAATATTCACGGTTATGAATCAAAGGTGGATTTATTATACAATCAGGCTATCGGTGATTTGGTTCGCAATAATAAAGACAATCCGGTTAAGATAATTGTCATGAAGGACTTATTCGAAGAACTGGAATTGGTTTCCGATAAATGTCAGGATGCATCGAATGTGATTGAGTCAATTGTAATCAAATATTCGTAACGGTGAACGGGAGTTAAATGATGTAAAAATCACAAAATGATTTTTTAAACGTACAGGTTTTAAACTTTTAAACTAAAAAAATGGAATTTATCATCATCATCATTGCGTTAGCTTTAATATTTGATTATATCAACGGGTTCCACGATGCAGCCAACTCTATTGCCACCGTCGTTTCCACGAAAGTATTGACACCGTTTCAGGCAGTTCTGTGGGCAGCATTCTTTAATTTTGTAGCCTTTTTGATTTTTAAGGATCATGCGGTTGCCAATACGATTGGCAAGACGGTCAATGAGGGGTATATCACCCTGCCGGTAATCTTTGCCGGGTTGATTGCTGCCATTACCTGGAATCTGTTAACCTGGTGGTATGGAATACCGTCCTCTTCTTCCCATACACTGATTGGGGGATTTGCCGGTGCTGCCATTACACATGCTTTCATCCAGCACAAAGGATGGATGCCGCTAAAAGAGATTATTGACAGCGCGAAAATACTAAAAACAATTGCCTTTATTTTTCTGGCACCGCTCATAGGTATGATCATCTCCATGTTTTATACCTTGATTATGATGAACAGAAACACCTGGGTGAAATGCGGTGTCCTATTGCTTACGTGTGTGGCTATCTGGTTTACCTTTATCCATTTTCAGGAAAAGAAAATTGATGAAAACGTGGCGAAGTTTTTCAGAGTGGATAAGTATAAAAAGGATATTGCAGACCCCGGAAAAGCCGATGAGAAGGCAAAGAATGAAGAAAAATTGACGATTGCCGTAGAAAATGCACATAAATCATTTGAATATGTCAAGCATTATGAACGTAAAGGCGCGGAAGTGGTGACCAATGAAATTGCAGAAAATGTGGATTTAAATATGGTGACAGGTTCCCGTATAGATGATAAAGTAAAATTGTTCTTTAAGGTAAAGCAATTAAAAATACTGGCACATAAAGATCCGACAAAAAAACAGGCGTATGAGTTTGCACAGGCGGCAGCCGATTCATTGAAATCTATTGCCAAGAAACACCACGAACTGGGATATGATAAGATGGTTCAGGCGATGCTGGCTAAAGTCCCGATTCAACCGGATCAGATTGCTGATTTCGAAAAAAGCGTGCGGGTGGACATAAAAAAAGATTTAACGAAAGAAATTGAAAAGGGCGACAATAAAATCATTCGCTATGGGTTGATTGCAATGCTGTTAATCATCATCATTTCATTTGTATATACGGAAAAAGTGAAAGAACCCAGCGCACAACGAACCGCCAATAATTTCAAACAAATGCAGTTGCTTTCTTCTGCCGCGTTCAGTATTGGTCATGGCGGCAACGATGCGCAGAAGGTTATGGGTATCATTGCGGCAGCATTAATAGCGAACGGAAATATTGTGGATATCAAGGCTATGCCGGATTGGGTGCCTTTGTCCTGTTACCTTGCCATAAGTTTGGGTACGCTGAGCGGCGGCTGGAAGATTGTAAAGACCATGGGAACAAAAATCACCAAAGTAACACCTTTGGAAGGTGTTTGCGCAGAAACGGCAGGTGCGACCACCTTGTTCCTGACGGAGCAAATGGGTATTCCTGTTTCTACCACGCATACCATCACAGGTGCAATTATCGGGGTGGGTGCTACCAAAAGATTAAGTGCTGTAAGGTGGGGTGTGACGATTAATCTATTGTGGGCATGGGTATTGACCATTCCTATCAGCGCATTACTGGCAGGATTAACGTATTATATCGTTTCCTTCTTCGTGAAATAGTTCTAGATTTGTAAGAATAAAAACCCTCCGGAACCGGAGGGTTTTTCCTATTCAATCAATCTTCTGTGGTAATTGATCTGTCCGAGGTGATATTCGAGATGAGCCAGCAGATGCAGCAGCATAAAATCCGTTTTAACCGTCTGTCCGTGTTTTTCCAGCGGGAAATCTTTATCAAAATCTTCTTCCGGCAGATGAGTCAATGTTTGTTTGACGATATTTGTCGTATTGTCTATAGCATCAAGCAACTCCTTCAGCGGGATGTTCTTATCGGAAAATTCTTTGTCCCGTTGGCGTATATATCCGGTATTGCCTAGTGTTGCACCGATAAAATGGTTCAGGTTGCCAATTAGATGTAAAGCTAAGTTCCCGGCAGAATTGCTGATTTGTTTCTCCGTTATCCAAAGATTGTCTTCATTCTTATACAAACTGATTTCTTCTCTCAGTTTTAATAAGTCTCTTTCAACTATTTCTGCTAATGCGTCTTTTATCATAGAAATTTACAGATGAAATGAATTTAGTTGTATACTGCTAAAATTTAATCCAGTGCCATGCCACCTTGCTGCCGTGTTTATTGTCGTTAAACTCGATAGCCGGCGCCGGAAGTTTTATGACATTCAATACCTTCATCAGTCCTTTTGCCCAATGTCTCTTTACAGGCAGCTTGGTCCAGTCTATATCGAAGGAGAAATAAAAACGATGTAAGCGCTGTATGTCCGATCGGTCGATAATATCCGCTGGGTCTTCATTGTTTAAATCCTCATCACCGCCGAGATCGTTCTTAGACCATACGTTTTTGTAGCCTCCCAGCATGCCACCGGCGCCGTAACCGAACGAAAACTGCAGCCATTTTGGAAACTTTGACTTGGGATTTTGTATAAACGCACCCGGTGCCACACTCCACCAAAATGTCAAAGAGTTATAGTCTTTCAGTAATATTTCTCCGAATGAGGTGCCATATAATTTATCCGTTCTGGCTTTTACCTGCGGGTCATTATATTTGGAATAATTGGTTGGAAATGCCGATATCTTCATCTGGATGCGCTGGTCATGCCAGATATATTGCTGAATGCCGAACAACAGGGAGCCGGCGATATTCATGGAAACATCCGGCCATGAAAATCCCCATTTTTTCTGAAATCCGTCGTTGATTTCGATGGACAGCTGCCACATGTTACCCATCAGGATCCCAATCCAGATGGCATGTTTTTCTTTCACACCGGCCCATTTGTAGAGGTCATAGGTCCATTTGGTTTCCAGATAACAGCTATAGACATGGGCAATCTTATCCATTTGATTCCATTCACCCCAGTCGTTAAAGAAATGAAATTTTGATTTGTTGTATTGGGAATACCAGGCGCCGCTCCACCAGGCATTGGCACCTACATATAATCCGCCTATAAATCCCGTTACTAATCCGACTCTGGGTTTATTCAGCACTTCGGAAGGACGAAAAAACGAGAACGGCTTGCTCATTTTTATTTTTCCGGTATAATTGTAGGCAGCGTCTTTTGCAATATAATCGTAATGAAAGACGGTGTCGTATCCGGCAGAATAGACATTTTCATTTTGCCAGATGGTGTCAGGAATCAGGTCGTAGGAGGTGATTATTTTTTTGACTTCATATTGATTCGTAAAAACGGTGTCGTTATGTACTTCCCAGTTGTTATTGCTCCAAACCGAGTCTTTCACCATAGTATAGGGTGAATGAACAGCCGGTGTGTCTTTCTGTTTTTTACTCTTGTTTTGTTTTCCAATGCAGAAAGCAGGCAGGAATATAAAAAAGCAGATAATTAAGACAACAGCTTTACGGATCCCATTCGTCCAAAACGAATGCTTAACTGTAAAGTGTTTCACTTTTCTCATGCTTGGTTATTTAACAGCACAGCTTTTACCGTTTCCAGAATATCAATGACGGCAGTTCTGTCTTTTGCTTCGGCATACACACGAAGAACGGGTTCAGTGCCGCTGGCGCGTATCATCATCCAGGATTCATTTGGAAGGAAATACTTCCAGCCGTCAGTATCTTCCTTTCGTTCAATGGGATAGTTTCCAAAGCTTTTATATGCGTCATTTTTACAGTTAGCGATAACCTGTTGTTTTAATGCTTCCGAGATGTGCAGGTCATAGCGGTCGTAATCAAAGATGCCGACCACATCGTATACCTCCTGTATCAGCTCCTGGATGGATTTTCCGGTTTTTGCCATAAATTCCATCAATACCAATGCCATCCACACGCCATCCCGTTCCGGAATATGTCCTGTAATGGCAATACCACCGCTTTCTTCACCACCCACCAGTACGTTTTCATTGACCATGATTTCACACACATATTTAAATCCGACGGGTGTTACCTCGCACGCTAATCCGTATACTTCGCACATCTTTTTTATCTTGTTGGAGACGGTAAATGAAATGGCTACTTTACCCGTCAGGCCTTTGTATTTGTACAGATAGTGAATCAGCAACAGAATGACATGATGTGAATCAATGAAATTTCCTTCATTGTCATAACAACCGATCCTGTCTGCATCACCGTCGTTGGCAAATCCGAATTCAATATCCGTGGAGTTTTTTATCAGTTCGGAAAATTCGAGTAAATTCTTGTGCAACGGTTCGGGAGCCTGCCCTTTAAAACCCGGATTCTCCTCGCAATGCAGGTAAACCAAATTATCCGGCAACAGCCGGCGGACAATTTTCTGTCCGGCGCCATACATGCCATCGTATCCGAAAATCATACCACACTCACGAATCGCTTTCATATCGAAAGAGGCTTCTACGTGGTCAAAGTACATGGTTTCTAAATCCACGTATTCCAGTTTGCCGGATTGGATATATTCTTCGAGGGAAGCGGAAGGAACGACCGTCTGATCAGGTATCAATGCCTCTACCTTGGCAATATCAGCCGGTGTGGTGGGGCCGCCAAAGTGTGATTTTAATTTGAATCCATTGTAGGAGGGCGGATTATGTGAAGCGGTAATCACCACACCTGCTTCGGCTTTCAGTTTTACACAGCCTAAAGACACCATGGGTGTAGAGCAGATACCTTTATGCGCATAAACCTTTACGCCGTGATGGCACAATACCTTAATGGTGGTTTCTGTAAATAGCGGTCCTCCAAACCGGCAATCGTGCCCGATGACGATGGTTGGTTGTGCTGAGAAGGATTTTACCCAAAGGGCGGTAGCTTCTGCTACCCTAGCTACGTTGTCTGTTGTGAAATCCTGTGCAATGATGGCTCTCCAGCCGTCGGTTCCGAATTTTATCTGCATTTCTAAAGTGAATTAAGGCTTTAAAAATACAAAAATAAATTAAATCGGCCGTTTTGCAATGAATCCGTATACTTTAAAAGCGTCTGATTTATCATTAAAATTTTTTAACCGCCGATTCTGCTCTTTTCTTCTTCGTTGCTCTTATTTACACGGGTATTCTGGAACTTTTTCCCTTTCTGGAAATTATAAGTGACGCTTAAACTGAAGAATCGGGAACTCCATCGGTTAGTGGTTTTGGAATTAACATTAAAAAAGTTAGTCGTGTAAGACATGTTTTTAGTACCTAAGATATCATTGCCTGCTAACCGGATACGGAGTTTCTTGTCAAAAAACGCTTTGGAGACGGATATATTTAACATGCCATCGCTTTGCATAATATCAGTTGCATCGTAGTGCGGTGAAGTGTAAAACCCAAATACATTAATCGTAAAATCTTTAGGTAAAATAAATGTATTATCCAGTGAAATATTGAATTTATGGGAAGTGACGATAAATGGGGAATTGTTGACAATGGAATTGTATTTAAAAAAGGTGTATTGTGCGGAATAGGAAATCGTCCACCATTTAAATAGCTCCCTGTTGATGTTCACACCTATATTCAGGTTGTTGCGTACTTTAAAATTGGACGCTCTGTAAGTGGAAATTTTTGTGCTGTCATCCTGAAATATCAGGTGGGTGTAGTTGTTATTCAGGTTTTCATGGCCTATGAAAAAGCTGTAGGCATTTTTGTACGTGTAGGTGAATTCCGTAATATTAGCGTACTGTGGTCTCAGGTTCTCATTTCCGGTCCAGATGGAATACGGACTCAGATAAAACTGAAAAGGATTTAAGTCATTGAAATCAGGACGGTTGATCTTTCTGCTGAAATTTAAATTGATACTGTGTTTGTCCTTTATGTTTTTCTGTATGAATACACTCGGAAAAAAGTCAACGTAGTGCCTTTTGGTAATTTTGTTTAACGTGTAAGACCGCTGATTGGTATTGGTTTGTTCTATTCGCAGGCCTAAATTGGTGCTCCAGCCTTTTTTCCAGTTTTTGCTCCAGGTGGAAAATAGCGCATTAATATTTTCTATGTACTGAAATTTGTTGGATTTAGTGCTGTCAAACACATACGCTGTACCTGACAGATTTTTAAATTGTATGTCATTGGTCGTTGTTGTCCATGTGAATTTTACACCAAACTCAATACTGTGTTCTTTTTTCATCGGTTTGTTATAGTTCAATCTGGCGGTATGCAAATTAACGATGTACGGGTTGTCTTGTATAAAATCGGAATGTGGAATGGGCTTCTCTGCATTGGTAGAATCATAGAACCCCATGTCTAAATGGCTGTTGGTATATAAATACGAATAGGTATAATCATACGTTAGTTCCAGTGAGCTGCCCATGCTGTCCAGCACACTTCTGAAATTAAAATTGGCGGAAGGGTTAATACCTTTGCCATAAGAGGTATTAATTGTTTTTTGAATAGAATTCAGATTTTCACTTATCGAAATGTTATTGAATACATTTAAATGAGAATTAGCGGTGTGAGGATTGTAAAACTGAAATATTTCACCGCCTATACCAATGGTGTTTTTATCATTGATGTTGTATTTTAAGCTCAGGTTGGCGTAGTGATTGATAAATTTGTTCCTATCATAACTTTTTTCATCAAAACGAATGATGGCACTGTCGCCTGTGAAATCACGTTTAAAGGTGTTTTTCTGATAGTTGTTGTTATACCCGAAATTATAATTGGTACTTAATGTCCATTTTTTGTGATTCACATTGATATTGAAACCCGTTTCTGTACTTGCAAATTCATTTTGCCGGTAATTGGCATATACAGATCCGTTCATACCGGTCATCAGACTGGATTTTAGCTGAATCTCAAGTACGCCGCCTTTTGATTCCGCATCGTAACGGGCGGACGGATTGCTCACTACATCAATTTTTTTGACATTTGAACTT
The DNA here is from genome assembly GCA_016719635.1 of Sphingobacteriales bacterium. Taxonomy (NCBI): domain Bacteria; kingdom Pseudomonadati; phylum Bacteroidota; class Sphingobacteriia; order Sphingobacteriales; species Sphingobacteriales bacterium. Next base: position 236,943 of record JADJYT010000004.1, read on the forward strand.
TGAACGGATTTTAACAGGTTTGCCAATTGTTCAGCATTTAATACTTCCACTTTTCCGTTAATGATTACCTGAACATCACTTTTCCCATTGATGCGAATCTGCTCATTGCCGCTGACCGTTACGCCGGGAACGGAACGTAATAAATCCAGTACATTTTCGCCGCTCGATTTCGCGCTGTTTTCTACATTGTATACTATTCTGTCCGCTTTGCGTTCAATAATGGGCCTTGATGCGGAAATTTCTACTCCTTTCAGTATGTTTTCTTCCAGCTTTAAGGCGATTTCCCCTATATCTTTTGTAGCATTGTTTTCAAGCTGGATATCCGTTATCGTGTCCGTCTTATATCCGACATAAATTACTTCTAAAAAGTAATTACCATCCTTCAGGGCGTCCAGTGAAAATTGGCCGATGCTGTCACTTGTTGCGCCATTCAGAAAATTCGTGTTGCCATTCTGATGTAGCAGGATATTGGCGAATTCAACCGGATGTTTGTTTTCATCTTTTATGATTCCTTTGATCGTATTGCCTGAAACAAACGACAGGATCAGAGTGAATAAAAAGGTGGTAAAAAGATTCCTCATATTTTACAGTGTTACAGCAGTTAGTAGCAACCTGTTGACTTTTATTACAACCGTTTCATTTTTTTAACAAGTTGCAGCCGAACCAAACCCAAAGGATGTTGTTTTGACATATTTGGTGAGAATGGATGTTGTTAACAATTTAGCATAGATTTTACTTTCTTAATACTGTTTTTGCACCTATTTTTGTGCTATGCAGGATACATTCAGACATCAGGGGTTAAGGAAACGATTGGTCGGTGAATTGAGGGGTTTAGGGATAAAGGACGAACCTATACTAAACGCAATAGAGAAAATTCCAAGGCACTTCTTTGTGGAGCACACATTCGAACACGATGCTTATGAAAACAAACCGTTTCCGATCGGGCGCGGACAAACCATTTCCAACCCGTTTACGGTAGCGTATCAGACAGAACTTTTAGAACTCAATAAGGAGGATAAGGTCTTGGAGATTGGAACGGGTTCCGGATATCAGTCAGCTGTGTTGGCAGAATTGGGGATACAGGTTTTTACTATCGAACGGCATCAGCCATTATCCTTGAAAGCAAAGAAATTACTCGAGCGTTTAGGGTATGGTAAGGTGAAGACTTATTTTGGAGATGGATTTAAAGGCTTGCCCGATGAGGCGCCTTTTGATAAAATTCTGATTACGGCCGCTGCGCCTGAAATTCCGAAAGAACTACTGAAACAATTAAAGATTGGCGGACTCATGGTAATTCCATTCGGGGAAGGGGATACCCAACAGATGATACGAATTAAACGATTGGATAACAATGAATTTGAAAAAGAAACGTTTGATTATTTTACTTTTGTTCCGATGTTAAAAGGTATTGAAGATTAATATTTTACAAAAGAAAACAGCTATCATGAAAAAACTATTTTTAAATATAAACGCCCTACTCATAGCGATGTTCATTTTTGCGAATTTGCAGGCGCAGAATGCAAATTCCGTAAAGGCGTTTGATGATTTATGGGAAAAGACAGCACACGGAAACGGTAAAACCGGAAATGTTACAAAGGATTTGAATGCACTGGAGAGAGAAAAAATAAAATCAATTGATGTTAAAGAGAAGAACCTGAATCCCAATGCAAAAAAAATTGACACCAGTAATCTGGAAATCTTTTCCACTAAACCGATTGTCAAAGGGGCTACCTACAAAAGCAAAACCACGGATAAGCCAAATGAAGAAGCGGAGACAACTAAGACGGCCATTCCTGTTCCCCCGATAAATGCAATAAAAGATACGGTTAAAATAAAAGAAGTAGTAAAACCAAAAATTGTAATACAACCGAATCCTGATTTGAAAATAAAAGAAGAAGTTAAAACCAAAATGGACGTTAAACCGCAGCCAAAGATCGATGATTTTTCCACCCATCCTATTGTCAAAGGGAAAAAATCAACGGAAGCAATTGAGAATGCAGTTACAGAAAGACCTAATAAGGTTAAAATGGATACGGCTAAAAATGTTAGGGAATTTACATTTGAATCGTCTCCTGTAATTAATAAAAATGCCAGTTATAACCGACGGGATGAACCGATGCCTAAGTCAAAGGCACAGATAGAGGATGAAATCCCGGTTAACAGGAAGCCCAATAACACCAACATAGGCAAAGACGATGCTTTCATTAAAGAAACCTACGCGCAATACAACAAGGAGGCCGATTCTTTGCATCTGGCAAATAAGAGAAAACTGGACAGCATCATGAAATCGCTTAATATAAAAGTGCCGGTGGTGATTAACCCGGGGGATTACATTGATATTTATGTCAATGGAGGCGGTACCCTGGTGACGAATGATTCAAAAATATATGACCGCATTTCCATTTTGCATACCGGTGTGGTACAGCGCGAATATAAAACCAAAAATGAAGGGGTTCAACGTATGGAAAAGAAAATTTCACGCGATGAGTTGACCAAACTTGCCCAGTATATTGTAGATATGGATTTCTTCGATTTCAAGGAAGAATATGATTGTGCCGACAATGATGCTGCCTGCAGCGACCGAATGAAAAAGTCACCACAGCCTGTTCCTATGGACATATCCGTGACGGTAGGGCAACGAAAGAATAAGGTGGATGTATCTCTGTTTACTCCGAAATCCGAAAAGAACTGGGTGAATTATCCGGCTAATCTGGAGAAGATAATGAATGCGGTATATGCCATCGTGGAAAAATAACAACGTACAAGTTTTCGGTTATTTTGATTTTAGTAACTTTATTTTAAATCCAAAGCCATGAAACCGATTGCATACATCTTTATGCTTTTTGCCATTTTAATTGGCAGCTGTAATCCGACAGATTCGCCCGTGGTTAACCAGAAAATCAGGTCTTTGACAATTACCACTTTCGGAGACACGGTATCGTATGAATTCAGTTATACAGATGACCGGCTTACTGCTGTCAATAAACAGGGTGATCCATATGCCAGATTATCCTACTACACGAATGAGGTGAATGTCGAAATGGTCAAGCCATCTTACAGCGATACATTCCGCATTTATCTTTCACCTGCCAATTTTATTGATTCGATTAAACAGCAGGGGATACTGCAACGGAAATATTTCAGGAATATCGCAGGACAGCTGGATTCTTGCCGGTATACGGAGTCGGGGGTTTCCCTGTTTTATGATAATGTGGTTTATTCTGGAAATCAGATTTTGAATTTTCGCCAATCCCGGCCTTACACTTGTGGCTTTTATAATACCTGTATACAGATTGGTTCAGATACCGCTGCATATACTTCACTGACGCCGCAGCCCAATCTTCCTGAGCAGTTCTTTACATTTCCTTTGTCCGAAGGGCTAAGTTTTAAGGATTTAAACCCGATGTTCCTGGTGCAGCAGAGCGGAATATTCCCGTATCTCTCTCATCGGAATCTGGTGGGTAGCTGGAATACTTTTTATTCCATACTGGTTACACAGACAACACCGCCTAAATTTCATTTCCGCTATACGTATTCATTTGACACACAAAACAGGGTGATTGCCATGTATACCTACAATACTTTGCAGTCGGATACCGTTCCGTTCAAAACATATTCGATAGGCTATTTTGACTGATAAAGAAATGGAAAACTATTTCTTTGTCCAGCTGTCCTTCAGGCCAACCGTCTTATTGAAAATAATTTTATCCGCAGTAGAATCTTTATCGGGATAAAAATAGCCTTTACGTAAAAACTGGAAATGATTATCGGTAGTTGCCTCTTTTATCGCTGGTTCTGCATATGCGGCAGAAATGGTATGTAAGCTGTTTTCATTGATATAGTCCTTGAAGTCGCCCTCTTCCGCATTCGGATTTTCTACCTTGAACAACCGGTCGTATTCGCGTATTTCCACCTGAATGGCATCTCTTGAATTTACCCAATGTAAGGTCCCCTGTGCCTTAACACCCGAAGTGTCATTGCCGCTCTTGCTGCCCGGAAGATAATCACAATGAATGGCTGTTATGGTTCCGCTTTTGTCTTTTTCGACGGAAGTACATAATACTATGAATGCGCCTTTTAAACGGACATGCTGCCCGACAGCCATCCTGAAAAATTTCTTCGGAGGATTTTCCATAAAGTCTTCCCGTTCAATATAGATTTCTTTCCCGATTTTTACGGTGCGGAAACCGGTTGATTCATCTTCCGGATTATTTTCTATTTCTAATGGAATGTCCTCCTCATTAAAGTTATCTATCACTACTAACACCGGATCAAACACCACCATTCTGCGTAACGATATCTTGTTGAGTTCTTCTCGTACACAAAATTCCAGCAGGGAAATATCGTTCACCTTTTCACGCTTGGCAATGCCGGCTCTGTCGCAAAACTCACGGATAGCGCCCGGAGTGAAGCCGCGCCTGCGCATCCCTGAAATGGTAGGCATTCTCGGGTCGTCCCAGCCGGACACATGCTGTTCGTTGACGAGTTGCAACAGCTTGCGTTTGCTCATTACCGTATAGTTTACGTTCAGTCGGGCGAACTCATATTGTTTGGAAGGGTAGATGCCTAATTTCTCGATACACCAGTCGTACAATTCACGATGCGGCACAAACTCCAGCGTGCAGATGGAATGTGTGATCTTTTCGATGGAGTCGCTTTGTCCGTGTGCAAAATCGTACATGGGATAGATACACCACTTATCGCCGGTGCGATGATGATGTGCAAACTTAATGCGGTATAAGAGAGGGTCACGCATCAGCATATTCGGAGATGTCATGTCAATTTTTGCACGCAGTGTTTTAGAGCCTTCTGCAAATTCGCCGACTTTCATGCGGGCAAATAAGTCAAGGTTTTCCTCTGTGCTTCTGTCCCTGAAAGGGCTGTTTTTTCCGGGATCTGTCGGTGTGCCTTTTTTTGTGGCAATTTCATCAGCAGATAGATCACAAACATATGCATCACCCTGACGGATGAGCTGTAATGCAAATTCATATAATTGATCGAAATAGTCGCTGGCGTAAAAAACATTCGCCCATTCAAAACCCAGCCACTTCACATCTTCCATGATGTTCTCTACATATTCGGTATCTTCTGTAACCGGGTTGGTGTCGTCAAACCGGAGATTTGTATTTCCGCCAAATTTTTTAGCCACACCAAAATTCAGACAAATCGAAGAGGCGTGTCCCATATGCAGGTAACCGTTGGGTTCCGGTGGAAAACGGGTTAGGATGGAATCGTATTTCCCTTCCTTTAAATCGTTGTCGATGATTTCTTCAATAAAATTAAGTGACTTATTTTCTCCGGTTGGTATTTCCATTTTTTCTGTTTTTGAACTCGCTATACAATCCATCTTTATAACTGGCTGAAACAATTTTCCACTCTCCTGATAGTTTCACGCCTGCCAAGTAAACAAATCAGGTCGGGTATGCCCGGCCCGGACAATTCCCCGACAAGGCTAACACGCAGAAATTTCATTAAGTCCCCCGTTTTTATATGATTGGCGTCTGCAAATTCTTTCAGGGGGATATCTATATTTTCCCTTTTAAATTCCGTGATGGCATCCAATGCATCTGAAAATGTATCGGTATGAAACGTCTCTTTAATCGTGGTTAATTTGGATAATACTGCTGTATCGTATTGTGCAGGAGCTGAAAATAAATAAGGGAAATTATTGGCATCATTCAAAAAGACAAAGCGGTCTTTGACCAAACCAATCGCTTTTGACAGGTAGTCTGTATCGATGCCGGTAAACTTATCCGGGGCATTTTTTTTCAGCCAATCAGCAATCTCATCATCGGTTAATTTTTTGATGTATTCTGCATTGAACCACTTGGCTTTCTCAAAATCGAATTTGGCGCCGGCCTTATGCAGTTTTTCAAGACCGAACAATTCTATCATTTCATCCAGCGAAAAGATTTCCTGTTCAGTACCCGGGTTCCACCCCAGAAAGGCCAGCATATTGACGAATGCCTGCGGCAAGAATCCACGTTCTTTAAAACCTTCGCTGACCTCACCCGTTTCAGGATTGGTCCAGTTCAACGGGAAAATCGGGATTCCAAGGCGGTCTCCGTCGCGTTTGGATAATTTGCCATTGCCATCCGGTTTTAAAATCAATGGCAGGTGTGCAAATTCCGGCATGGTACTTTCCCACCCTAAAAAACGATACAATAATACGTGTATAGGCGTGGAAGGCAGCCATTCTTCACCCCGAATCACATGGGTGATTTTCATTAGGTGGTCATCCACCACATTCGCCAGATGGTAAGTGGGCATGCCGTCACTTTTAAACATCACCTTGTCATCCAGCTGGGAAGAGTGGAATACCACTGACCCTCTGATGATATCATGGATATGTATGGATTCTTCTTCCGGCACTTTAATCCGCACCACATACGGATCGCCGTTTTCCAGCCGTTGCTTTACTTCTTCCTGTGACAGGGATAAACTGTTTTTCATACCCATACGGGTAGCGATGTTATACGAAAAGTTAGGATTTCCTTTTGTCTTCTGCTGCTCGCGTTCTGCTTCCAGTTCCACTGCAGTATCAAAGGCGATGTAGGCATTGCCTTTTTCCAGTAACAGGTCTGCGAATTGTTTGTACAAATGTTTGCGGTCACTTTGCCGGTAAGGGCCGTAGTTACCTCCTTCGTTAATGCCTTCATCCAGCTTAATACCCGCCCAGGCTAAGGTTTCCATGATATATTTTTCCGCACCCGGAACTAAGCGGTTCTGGTCGGTATCTTCAATGCGTAAAATAAAATCACCACTCTTGTTTTTGGCAAATAGATAATTGTACAAAGCTGTGCGGACGCCGCCTAAATGCAGCGGACCGGTAGGGCTTGGTGCAAAACGAACTCTTATTTTACTACTCATTTTTTTCAGTTTAATGCTCCTTACGGCAAATTTCGAGGGGACTGTAAAGTTACTAAGATAATGATGAAAATAAAATCCGATAGTTTAATATAAAATGATGTTTTGCTGCCTGCATTACTTATCCGGATAGCCCAGTATGAGGTATTCTTTCGAAACAGGGGGCTTGTAAAAGACATTCCCGAAGAGTATAAGCCAGCGTGTTTTCAGGCTATGGTTATGTTTCAGCTCAAACCAAATCTGGGCGAAACCGCTGAACGTGACGCGAAAAGGGTTCATCAATATGCTGGGGTTGCCGCTTAACCCTGTATTCGGAGGGGTAGGTTGCGGTTGCTCAAAAGTGCCGAAAATTCTATCCCATAACAAGTAAATGCCGCCGCCTAAATTGACGGTCTCTTTACCTACCTCAGAAGTATGATGCACATAATGATAGATTCCGCTGCCCGTTAGGTCTGAGAAGAAACGGACAAATCTATTGTGATAGGCGGTATGGTAATGTGTGGAAAGATGATTGAAGATTTCAAAATGATAATAAAAAATCAAGATTAAGGTGGTTTCCAGAATCAGGGAGCCTTCATAAAATAATTTGGTGAATAACACATTAAACAGCAACCCGGGAATGATTAATATGAAATCAAAATTAAATGCTAAAGGTATACCAACGGGATGCAGTATCTCAGGCATGTGATGCGGGCGGTGAACGGTTAGCCAGAGCAGCCTAGATTGATGGGTGAGCCAATGGATGAAGTAACCTCCGAGTGAGCTGACTGTTAAACCCAGAAATATGGTAAGAAGCGCAACAGGATATGGCAATTCCACCAGAGTGGGAATGTTGTTGTATATGAAATATTGAAAGCGGTCTGCCATATTTTCCATGACCATTACCCCGTTATGGAACCCATTGCCGCTCAGCCAGTAAATAAGTCCTATGATCCGGAATAATAAAACGGTTGCTGCGACAACCAACACTACAGAGAAAATATATACCAGAAAGTCGCGCTGGAATTTTTGCCGGTCGAACATTCTCATTGAAATAAAGTAGGATGAAATGATAAGGTAGACACGAAAAATATAGCAGCTCAGAACCCCTGCTATCCACATATAAGGAAATAGCTGTTTTACAATTGCAGGGGCCTCATAGGATATTTGTCCTTGTAGTAGACGGATAAAATCGCTGATACCTATCTTCAGTCCGGGATTGCCAATCTTGAGGAATAACTCCATGAAGGTATAGCCAAATGCAATCACGACGACGAGCAGATAAAAATGGGCGGATGGCCTTGAAATATTCCAGTCAACTTCCCACCAATGGCGTAAGCGTTTCTTTATGGAAGTAATCATGGGATAGAATTATTGACAGAGAACAATCTCTAATTTATGAAAATTTTTTTTACTTAACCGCAGTGATAGCAATAAATGACCAATACTTTAGTAATTTTAAGGGTTCAAATGTATTTTGTACGAACTCCATATATTATTCAAAAGCTATTCAGCGGTATTATCTGGAATTTTTCGGATGTAACCAATAAGGTGTATCTGACATTTGATGATGGGCCACATCCTGAAATAACACCCTGGATATTGGCTCTGCTGAAGAATTATCAGGCAAAAGCAACGTTTTTTTGTTTAGGGAAAAATGCGGAGAAATATCCCGGACTGATTACGCAGATCCTGAACGAAGGACACGGCATAGGCAATCATACCCATACACATCTGAACGGATGGAGGACAACGAATGAGGATTATCTGCAGGATATAGAAAATGCAAACCGGACAGTAAAGAGCAGCCTGTTTCGTCCGCCATACGGCAGGATAACATTGGCTCAGCTCACACAGCTTTCATCCAGCTATAAAGTGATTAACTGGTCGTTGATGCCGGGTGATTTTGACGAAAGCATTACATCTGTTCAGTGCCTGCATAATTTACAAAAAGCACAAGGCGGCGATATCATTGTACTGCACGAGAATGATAAGAGCAGAGTTCATTTGGAGTACAGTCTTCCGTTGTTTTTAGAAAGTAACAACAGATTCATTTTTGATAAAATTAACTTCTAACTTACTATGACACTCATCGATACACATACCCATCTTTATGAAGAACAGTTTGATGCAGACCGTTCGGAGATGATACAACGGGCTATGGATAACGGGGTGTCAAAAATGATTATTCCCAATGTGGATTCAACGACCATTGATGGCATGATGGCATTAGTCAGACAGTTTCCAAATGCTGTTTTTCCGATGATGGGACTGCATCCATGCTACGTAAAGCCGGATAGCTATCGGCAGGAAATGGAGATTATCCGCAATCATCTGTTCAGCAACCAAACTTTTGTGGCAGTAGGTGAAATCGGCATTGATTTATATTGGGATAAGACTACACTTGACATACAAAAAGAGGCTTTTGAACTTCAGTGTGACTGGGCGCTGGAAAAAAACCTGCCGGTTGCGATTCATTCCAGAGATTCCACTTATGTGTTACTGGATATTTTAAAGAAAAGAAGGGCCAATCCTCAGGGTGTATTTCATTGTTTTACCGGCAGTCCGGAGGAAGCCGCTGAAATTCTGAAACTCGGTTTTTATCTTGGTATCGGTGGGGTGGTAACCTATAAAAATACACAACTGAGAGAAACGTTAAAACAGCTTCCACCTGAAAGGATAGTTTTGGAAACCGATGCACCCTACCTTCCGCCCGTACCCCACAGAGGGAAGCGCAACGAAAGTGCCTACACCAAAATAGTGGCGGAAACATTGTGTTCCGTGTACGAGATCGGATTGGATGAAATAGCCGCTATTACATCCAAAAATGCCGCTGATTTGTTTGGCATATGATTTGAATGCAGTAACTTAGATTTCTAAATAAAATCTATGAGAAAGGTATTCCTGTTTTTAATTGTTGCCGGCTTTTTGATTTCGTGTACGAAAACAGAAGATACCGGTCCGAAGCTCATATTTATATTCAAATTTGATTCTACCCAGACCCGATTAAATAACTTCGGTAATCCTGTCACGACGTTGCCTGCAGGCCACGCGGCGCAGTCGCCCGTTTTTCATAGTATGAGCGCACATTACATAGAACTGGCACCTGATAGTTTATCACCAATAGGAACGGGTACAATTCTGTATAAAGCGAATGAGGTTAACACCGGCGGGGCGTTGGCCATCGATTTTTCCAAATCTGTATTTGCCGGAAATGATGAAGTGTTTTTTTCAGTTCCGATTAAGAATGTAACGCCCGGTTCTTACAAATGGTTGCGGGTTTCATTAGCTTACCAGAATTATGATATCAAGATAAAATATGAAAATTCAACTTACCCGGTTGCAAACGGCATGTATACAGGAAGAGTAGCTTCTTTCGTTGGATTTAATACATACATCACTTCCTATAGGGTGAAGAATCAGACGGTAACGGTGAATGCCAACAAGAAACAGGGATATGGCGCCGTGGAAGTAAATGATTTACCTTTAGGAATTACAAGGCCGCCGGTGGAATGGCAGGCTCCTGAAAATGCAACGACGGTTCCTAATCCTATTTTCAATACATCTCCTATTGCTCCGGGTTCCTGCGTGGTGACAGGCAGATTCCTGTCTCCTTCCGGATTTACCATCACCGGTGCAGAAACAGGCGATGTGGTGATTACGGTTTCGCTTTCTACCAATAAAAGTTTTGAGTGGAAAGACAAAAACGGAGATGGATTGTTTCAGCCGCTGAATGCCGCTAATACAGGTGTGGAAGATTCCGTGGTGGATATGGGTATTCGCGGACTGATTCCGTTTGTGGATTAATACAAACAGTTTTCCAGATTAACGGCCTTACCTTCTTTCTTGTAGGTTCCGCTGATATTGACGAATGCTCCGAATCCGCAACTGCCGTCATCGGTAGATTGAAGTATTTCCAGTTTTTTATTTTTAAAAGTAAATGTGAGCTCACATGGCTTGTCACCCGTATTCAGTGATTCGCTGTGTGTATATACCCCGTCAGCGGAAGGGGAAGCCGTACCCTGGATCTCGCCAGTATGATAGCCGGGATATCCCTTTGTATAGCTGATGCAGAAACCTATTTTTTTATTAGAGAAAAGCATGACAGTGGCTTTGCCGCCATAACCATTTTCTCCCTTGGGAATGGCTGCTCCCTTTGCTTCCTCTTTGCTCATGCCAAGGGAATAAGTGCCGGAAATATTGTCCGCATCTTCGGCTATCCATTCTTTATTGATAAGGCTGAACGATAATTCTTTGCCGCTTGTATTGCTCCAGTCTCCTTTATACAGATTATTCAACATTTTGCCTTTGAATGTTCCGGTGATGGTGTCATTGACCTTTTCATTCAGCGTGATGGTATTTCCGCTTCTTGTTCCTTCCAGATCAATCGGTTTAAAACTGCTGGAATAATAGTAGGAGCCTTTTACCTTAGCGGCTTCTATGGTTAGCTTCATGTGTATCTCGTACTTGTTATTCATCTTTCCTATCAGGATAACGGTTACGGGCTTTTTAGATGCAGCGTAACTGAAGGATGTAAGTACGATTAGGATTGCCGGAATGATTATTTTCCCGGCATGGTAAATTCTATTCTCCATATTTTATTGGTAGTGTGATATAACAATTTACTTCTTTTCCGTTTTGTTTGGCAGGTATCCACTTAGGCATGCCGTCTACCAGCATAATCGTTTGCAGGTCAAACGACGGATCTGTACTTTTTGTGATCTTGGGATTCTTCGCATCACCCAAAGTATTGATGTGAAATTTGACTACAACAGTCGCCTTTTTACCAACCAGTGTATCCGGTATGAACGCCGTGCCGGAAGCAATATATTCTTTCAGGCCTTTTTCGCCGTCCTGAAATTGAGGCATAATTTCAGCTTTCTCCACAATTACGGATTCATCATCTATTCCCGAATTTTCTTCCTTCGCCACTTCTTTAGTCGATTGATAGAGATAAGGATGTGCCAGAGAATCTAACTTCCTCTCTTCCCGAAGCATTTTATCAACGTCACCGCCGTATTTGGAATACAGGATATCATTTTTAGGAAACGGGCTTTTTGGAGGCTTAAAGCCATAAATAGTCAGCAACAATAATAATCCTACTGGTAAGATGAAAAATTTTGTATGCACTCTTTTTCGCATTTAATCAAACTTAGCTAAAAAAATGCGTAAAGTCAAAATAAGCACGTTAAGCGCAGGTTATACAAACATAAAATTAGCAGGAGAATTTAATTACTTAAAATAATAGGCGCCTGTATAGCTGATGACGGAAAAAATGCAATAGCTGATAATAAAAAACAGGAAATCCGCTTTATGTTTAGTACCGAATAAAATAACATATAGTATCACAACCAGCATGGAAGCAATAAATTTTAGGGTAATGGCAGCCAGATTGGCGCCGGCTTTAGCCGCAGCTAGTTTTTGGCGGGATTGAACTATCATAAGATAAAAGAGGAATGAAACCGCCGCCATCCCCATAGACATCCAGTAGTAGCCCATTTTTAAATCATCCGCGATATAAAAACCAGCAAGTATAAAAAAACCTGTAATAATTACTAACGAACAGAACCACTTCATGGATTGCTGAATTGTTGGTAGATGCGATAAAATGCGGCGGCTAGCCCGATGAATAAGAAGAGGAGAATCAGTATCGGTTGCGTTTGAAATTGTTTATCCAGGAAAAAACCGATACCTGTGAAGACTCCGATGATTGCAAACATCTCAAATGCCATCCCGGAATAAGCTACCCAGTTTCTAGCCTGCTGTTTGTTGGTAGGGGGTGTTGGTTTCTCCATGGTGGGTGGTTTGCTGAAGTGGTTTCGTTACGGCATTGGTATTGACCAGAGAGCCGGTAATGTTTGCACCTTCTTCCACAATCAGCTTTTTGTATTTGACATCACCGTCAAAAACGGCTTCCGAGCGGAAGAAAAGGATACCGTTAACTTCCAGGTTGCCGTCCACTCTTCCTTCAATGGTTAGATCATTGCAGGTGATATGACCGGTGATATGTGCATTGCTGCCTATCACTACTTTGGAAGAGCAGATAATATTACCCATGATGGTTCCGTCTAACCGGATATCGGTTTGTGCTGAAATATCTCCGGAAATGACAGTGCCCTCATTAATCCTGTTGGCTACCATGGTTTCTCCGTTTTTTGTTGTACCTCGTGAAAACATATTTCTTTATTTTAAGAATTTGGCGGGGTCAATCGGCTGTCCCTTGTACCAAAGTTCCAGAACAGAAGCATATTTCCCGGATGGCCTGATTTTACCTGCATTCGCTATGGTTTCGCCCATCCGTACAAAGTTACCTGTTTTCTTTAACACTTGATTATTATTTTTCAAGATATAAACCAGCTGATTTTCAGACTGAACGGCAATATAAGCGCCATTCGAAAGAGAGTTTCCGGTAAAAATGACATTGCCGGATAATACCGCTTTAACTGCTTCATTAGCACCGGCCTCCATGGTGGTGCCGGTCGATTTATTCGGGTCAAACGGACTGATTATTTTTCCTGAAACCGGCTTTTGGAGCTGTAAATTGCTGAATATACTAGTTTTGGTATCGCGAACAGACTCCATTAATTCAGCATTTTGGAGCCCTTTTTCCATCTTTTTTACAAATTCTGCCTCATCCGTTGTCTTTAAACTTAAAATGCCGCTGTCCACCTTGGATTTTTTCAACGGCGTCGCAACAGCATCTACCACTACCTTGTCATTGAGAATGTTTTGCAGATTCTGGACATACTTCTGATGGGCGTTTAATTTGCGCTCCAGCTCCTGCGTCTTGATATTCATACTGATTACCTCGCTTCTTCCGGAAGAGGTTCCATAACCCGGAACATATTGTTTCAGCGGGGTGAATGAAATGAAAAGAAAGTTTAAAAAGGTGAAAAATGCGAGCAGCAATCCACCTACGACTATCACATTCAGTCGGTTAAGTTCTAATACCAGTTTGACATCATAGTGTTTTTCATCTACAATCTGGAAGCGATATACATCCTTCAGCTTTTCACGCCACTTGCTCCAATCCGGTTTTTTTAACGTCATTGTGAATGAATTAAATCAATTTCACTCGAATAAGTAAAATAAATTTAAGAAATTGCGTTAAAATTAAGGAATTAAAACGAGCATGCGTTTATATACGGTCAAAAAATTGTTTCTTCTTTTAGGTTGTGTTAGCTTTTTTACGATACTCTCGTTCGCAGAAAAGAAAAAGAAAACACAGTCGCAATATGAAAAACCCAACATCATCAAACGGGCATGGGGTGATTTAACCACACGCAACAACTATTATTTCAATGCCAATGAATTGTACAAGGAACTGGTGTTTAACTATCAGTTCCAGCGAAAGTATGACTATAACAAACTGCTTCCTTTTTATTACCATGACGACGCGGATTTTTCGCAGTATACCACAGAACTGGAAACGGTTGCCAAAAAAACCGGCATCGTTCTCCAGCTGCACGATTACAGCCGCTGGCGTGATAATGCCTATTTGTTGCTGGGTAAATCCCAGTTTTTACGCAAACAATACGATACTTCCTTAATCACGTTCCAGTATATCGTCACCACGATGAAGCCGGGAAAGATGAACTATAAGCTCGAGTTCAGTAATAAGGATCGTTTGAAATACATTCGACAGCGGCAGAAAGAACTGGCGAAGCAGGCCGGTGAAAAGAAAAAAATCATTGAATTCCAGTATAAGAAACAACAGGAAGAAGCGAAACAGAAAGCAGATGATGCCCGGGAAAAGCAACAGGCAGCTATCGACAAGAAGCGGAAGGAAATTGAAGAAATAATCAAAGCCAAAAAGAAGATCATAGAGCTGCAGAAGAAAGGCAAGAAAATTCCGGCAGACTTAATAGCAAAGGCAAAGGGGAAATCCTCCGCCCTGGACTCCAATGTGGTAAAGCTGAATCCGAATGTGAAGAAAACGGAGAAACCCAATTTTGACAGCAAGCTTCCGTACGTTATGATGGGAGATCAGTACGTGAAAAACCCATACTATGTCGACTCCACCGCCAAACGGGATAATCAGAAACCGCTGGATGCATTAACGGCCAAGCAGGAAGCCAAGTTCGATAAGCTTACTGTCTGGGAAAAGATCAAGCACAAACCATCCAGGCCGGAAGCTATAGTCTGGATGTCCAAAACATTGATAGAGTCAGGGAATTACGCGGATGCTAAAAGCATGATATCCTACGGGAAGTCATTGCGCAAGCTTACGAAAAAACAACGACGAGAATTTTATCTGATTGATGCGTATTATAACATCCGCAGAAATGACTACTCTCCTGCAATCGAGGAGCTGGAGAACGCCATGCTGTATTTCAAAAAGAAAAAGGAAAAAGCGTATTACGAATACATTCTGGCACAGTTGTATCAGAAGAATGATCAGCCTGCCGATGCGGTGGATTATTATGTGAAAGCGGGAAAGCATACCAAAACGGAAGAATTGAATCTGTTTGCTCAAATCCAGCTGGCCAAATTATACGGACAACATCCCGATCTGGCAGACCAGGATATTGTAAAGATGCTCACCAAACTGATTCGCTTTGGCAAAAACAAAGACCATGCGGATGAAGTGTTGTATACGATTGCCAATTATTATTACTTCAATAAAGATACTGTCAGCACGATAGCCTATCTGCAAAAATCCATCAGCAAATCTGTTTCAAATAAAGAACAGAAAGGTAAATCATATTTGCGACTGGGAGAGATTTACTACGAAAAGGAAGATTACGCGCAGGCGGCTGTGTATTATGACAGCGCTATCGTATTTCTCCCCAGTACTATTGAGGGTTATGATGCCATTGTCAGCAGAAAAAGTACATTAGCGGAATTGGCCCAGAATACCAAAATTGTTATGGTGGAGGATAGTCTGCAGCGTCTGGGAAAAATGAATCCGAAAGACCTGGAGAAATTTCTGGCAGATGTAAAAGCCAGGCAGGAAAAGGAAGAAAAGAAAAAATCAAGGTTCAGCTCAGAAGCGGGGGATAACGGTTCGTCCGCTCCTGCAGTATTTGTTCCTGAAGATGCCGTCTCTAACGGATTATGGTACTTCTATAATCCGGAATCCAAGAGCAAAGGTTACAACGATTTTGTTCGGCTTTGGGGTGACCGAAAACTGGAAGACAACTGGCGCAGAAGCAATAAATCCGCTTTTTTTGATGAATTACCAGCCGCTAATAACAATACAGATACAGTTTCTTCGGCTGCAGCCCTTAAAGGTAAAGACAAAGGTAAAGTTACCACAGCCGCTTCTGACAGCCTTGCAATACCAGAATCTCCGGAAGATTTTATGCGATCTGATGCGAAGATTGCAAACGCCCTTTTTGGTAACGGAGAGCTTTTCAAGAATAAACTGAATAATCTTCCAAAATCCAAACAGGCTTTTGATGAACTGACACGTCGGTTTCCTAATAGTGAATATGACGCAAAAGCACACTATTATCAATACCTGATTTTTCTGGATAAGAATTTACAGGGTTTGGCAGAAAAAGAGAAACAATACATTTTACAGAACTATCCGCTCAGTGATGTATCGGAGGTGTTGAGAAATCAGGGAAAAAAATCATCGCAAGAAACGGAGGGAGAAACTTCCGCACGTTTATATGCTTCTACCTATCAGTTGTTTTTAGACGGGGATTACAATCAGGTCATTAAGAATAAATTTATTGCCAAGACAAAATATCCGTCTTCCTTTGAGATGCCTCAGTTTGAATTTCTGGAGGCGGTCTCGTATGGAAAAACCAAACAGTACGACGCATATAAGAGATCGTTATCAGACATCATTACCAAATACAAAGAAGGTGAAATTAAACAGAATGCGCAGGAATACCTGATTGCCTATATACAGTTTGAAAGCCACCTGAAAGATACAACGGCCCCGTTTATAAAACCTGAAATCATTCAGCTTCCGAAAGATACGATTTCAGAGAAGTTTGTTTTTGATACAACCAATGTTTTTGTGTTACTGCAGTTAAAGGAAAAATATATCAATGTTCAGTCTGTCGTTGCGAAACTCGTCAAATTTAACAAGACCAAATTTGACATCTTTAGAATCAAGGTGAATCCATTTTTCATAGATGGGTTCACACTGATCCAGATGAAAAAATTTGACGGTATTACGGATGCCAGAAATTATTACGACGCCCTGCAGATTCATGCACCATCCCTTGTCGGAGATAATGATCTGAATAAGGTGGATTATTTCATTATTGCACCTGCCAACTTCAGGTTGATTAAAAATCAGGTTGATTTAGACAGGTATTCCAGGTATTATATCGAAAATTATTTGAAATAATGAGCACAGGACTTCAATGGTTTAAAGACCCTAAAAATTTATGGAAACTTTTCGGTCTCGGCGTATTGGGTTTAATGGTGTTTTTTCTGCTGGTGCGTATTGGTCTGTTCGGACGTCTGCCCAGTTTTGATGAACTGGAAAATCCAAATGCTAACTTGTCTTCCAAGATTATTTCAGCAGATTCAGTTGTAATCGGGAAATATTATGTTGACAACAGGAGCAATATTGCATATGATCAGTTGCCGCCGATTTTGGTAAAAGCCCTGGTGGCGAATGAAGACGAACGCTTCTATGATCATTCCGGCATTGACCTGAAAGGAACACTTCGTGCGCTGGTAACGCTGGGAAAGGACGGAGGTGGAAGTACCATCACGCAGCAGCTGGCTAAAAACATGTTTCACAACAGAGCCAGAAACATCGTGCAGCGTATTTTCCAGAAGGCCAAGGAATATGTCATCGCCGTGATGCTTGAACGTCGCTATACCAAAGATGAAATCATTGCGATGTATTTCAATACGTTCGATTTTGTCAATAATGCCGTCGGGATTGAGAGTGCCTCCAGGGTTTATTTTAATAAGAAACCCAATGAGCTTAAAACAGAAGAGGCCGCCATGTTTGTCGGTATGCTGCAGAATCCGTCCTATTACAATCCAAGAAGATTTGAGAAAAGAACACGCGACAGACGCGCGACCGTTTTGCGCAAACTGGTGGATAATGGTGACATTACACCCGCCCAGTTTGAAGCATTGAAAGATAAACCGATTGAACTCGATTTCCATCCCGAATCAGCCAACGACGGTTTGGCTCCTTACTTCAGAATGGTGCTGGCGGAAGAGTTGAAAAAGTGGGCGAAAGAAAATAAAAAACCGAATGGAGAGTCTTACAATATTTACACCGACGGTCTTAAAATTTATACTACCATTAACACGCGTATGCAGAAGTATGCGGAGGAAGCTGCCATTCAGCACCTGACCCGCTATCAGAATATTTTCAAGGCACAGTTTACTGCCGGCTGGAATCCCTGGGGCACAAAAGATGGTAAACGCATCCTCGAAACAGCCTGCAAGTATACGGACAGGTGGGTGGCACTAAAAGAACAGGGGTTGTCAAAAGATGAAATACTCCAAAACTTCCAGACACAGAAACAAAAGATGAAAGTCTTTACCTATCGAGGTATGAAAGACACAACGCTTACACCATGGGATTCTGTCAAATACTATAAATCATTCCTGCAGATTGGAGTAATGGTGGTTGAGCCTTATACCGGATATGTGCGTGCCTGGGTAGGTGGCCCGAATTTCGAACACTTTAAATATGATCACTGCAATGTCAATACCAAGCGTCAGGTAGGCTCCACCTTTAAGCCGGTGCAATATGCTCTGGCGGTTGATAACGGATGGTCGCCATGTATGAATATACCAACCGGTCCGATTACCGTTACCTATCAGGGACAGGTTTGGCAGCCTAGAAATTCCGGACGTTTCGGCGGTGCCTATCCGATGAAAGTATGTCTGGCACATTCCATCAATACCGCTGCGGCGTACATGATGAAAAATTTCGGACCGGAAGCGCTCGTTGATTTATCCCACAAGATGGGCATTACCTCCAAAATTCCTACCGTACCTTCCATTTGTCTGGGTGCCGGCGAGGTTTCTCTCTATGAAATGATGACGGTATATTCCACTTTTGTCAATGCAGGCATCAGTACCAAACCTCAGTATTTGCTCCGTATTGAAGACAAAGACGGCAATATCATCCAGAATTTTACTACGGAGATGAAAGAAGTCTTTAACGACAATACCGCTTATAAGATGTGCCAGATTATGAAAGGACCCGTTTCCCCGGGTGGTACGGCTGCGGGCTTACGTGCCTATTTCTCCTATCCTGCTGATGTGGGCGGCAAAACCGGAACGACCAACAAGAATACGGATGCCTGGTTTATCGGCTTTACACCCGAATTGCTTGCCGGCGTTTGGGTAGGCTGTGATGATCCTTTGTTACGCTTCCTGTACACCGGAACCGGTCAGGGAGGACGGGCAGCTATGCCGGTTTGGGGGATGTTCATGCAGAAAGCATACAGTGATGCCAAATTAAAACTGAATAAAAAAGCGAAATTCTTTGCCCCTTCCGATTCTTCGCTGGTGAAAAATATCTGTGAAGAAGGAGGCGATGTGCTCATCAGCGGTGGAAGTGCCGGCAATTGGGGACAAGTGGATGAAGAGGCGCCGGATTCGGAATATTAATGGCATTGCAAACTCAATACCCTCTTGTCAGCAGACAGGAAGGTTCGAAACAATTTCTTTAAATTGAAGCATGACACCAATAGCACAACGCATTTTATGTCTTATTTTAATGTGTCTTTCAACTGTTACTTTTGCCGATAAACTATTTTTTGATCTTTCCAATCTACCTCCCGCCGCTTCACTGAAGTATACCATTGAAGATGCTCAAACATTGCTGAAACAGGGCAATATAATCATTGCCGATAAATTTGACAGTGCAACAACCTTCAATGTAATTCTTCAACTTGATTCCGATACGTCAAGATATAATAGTCTATATGAGGCCAATACAAAACAGACACAAAAATTTTCAATAAGATCGAGTATCCACGAGGGTACTTATCTGATTGAAATTACTTCGTTGTCGGCAAAAGGTCTGTCAAACGGCATTTATTATTTCCTGCAAAAACATTTGGGTTTTCAGTTTTACCATCCCAAAGAAACCATCATTCCCGATTTGTCCGATTTTCAGCCGGATACTTTTTCTGAAACGATAACTCCGCGTTTTGATAAAATCGGGTTTCATGTGCATGCGATGCATCCATTGGAAATTACAGAAGCGTTGCTGAATGAAAATACGCCCAATGGTGCAGAGGAAGTGAAGACGTATATCAATTGGTTGTGCAGAAACGGACAGAATTATCTTGAATTCAATCTTCTGCGCAGTATAAAACTGAAAACATGGGTTCCGTATATGAAGCCGATTGTTGATTACGCACATGAACGGGGCATTATTTGTGGTGCGGATATGTCATTTCACATGATTCAGCAGCGTGCATTCCAGTTGTATAAGAATTTTCCCGCATCGTTCAGAAAAAAGGACAGACAGATATTGGATAATATTTCCGCCCTGATGCAGATAAACTGGGATGTCTGGAATGTGGAATTTGCAACGACGGAATTCACCCATAAAGACCAGGAAAAACTGCACAAACAGCAGAAATTCCTGTACGACAGCCTGGCGAAATATCACGTGAAACTTACGAGCAGAAAACACGTGGTGAAAGATGAAAATTTGATTTCGAATGCGAAATCCATGAAAACAGGCAGAACGGATATGGACAGCGCCTACAGCCAGTTTGTGCATACAGTGATGTTTTATGGATTGCTGGATTCGAGTACGCCCGTATACCGGAACAAAGATTTCTCTCACCTGCGAAACCTGTTGATAGAAAGTAAAACATACCGGGACACCTGGTATTTTCCGGAATCTGCCTACTGGATTACGTTTGACAATTCGGTTCCTATGTTCTTGTCTCCTTATCTTGCCACGCGCTTGCGGGATATTCAGTATTGTGATTCATTAGGTATTAATGGCCATCTTACCTTTACGTCGGGACAGGAATGGAATTACTGGCTCATCGACTGGAGCATTGCTCGATGGTGCTGGAAAAATGAACATTCGGCAACTGCTGAAACCAATGCTTTGGAATTTTTAAAGATTGCCGTTCACGATACGGCTTTATTGCACTTTGCAGAAAAAGTAAACGGACTGCAAACGGAGTTTATCAAAAATAAACAGCTGATAAAAGTCATGACGGCGCAGACCATTACAGATGAAATCGGCGGAAAACTGAACCTGGAATTTCACCCAAGGCCTGAGTATGCATATAAATACATCCTGAATAAGGCGACTAAAGAAGAACTGGAATTTATACAGAGAAAGTATATATCGGTACTAGATTCTTTCGTACAGCAATACAATGACCTCAGACGGAATTATGGATCCGATGCCGGAAATAAACTGATTAATGAACTGTTGCTGAGTTTCGATATAACCGCATTACGCGCGCTGCATAGACGAAATACACTCTCTTATCTAATCGCATACCGCTTCAATAAAGTTAATAAAACAAAGATTCCGGTTCAGCAGTATCTGGATGAAGCAAAAGCGGTCAGGGAAAAGGCGCTAACCTTGGTAAAACAACAGGAAGCAAATTATCGTTTTCCGGTGAGCAATGTGGCTGCACAAAAGAAAAGTAAAACCGTGTATGATTTCGGGTATCTGTACCCGGTATCCAATCTTCATTTTTGGGAACGGGAAGAGTTGCAGGCGAAAAATAACAAATGGAAATTCTGGTACAAAAATATTTGGGATGTGCTTAAAATAATAGGCGTGAAGAAGTAGTTTTACTGCATTTCTTCTTCTGGATTTTGTGAGTCGGTAAACTGGGCTAATTCCCTTTCTTCGCCTTCGGTTTTTCGTCTTCGTCTTTCGCTTTTTCTTCAATCACAAAACTGGCGGGAAAATACGATTTCAGCTGCTGCATGAATTTGTATGCTTCCTGCTGCGTGGCGAAATCGCCCACCCTCAGTTTGAAGTTCGGGGAGGAGTAGGATATGAAAATCGGAATGCCGGGATAACGGGCGGAAAACTGGGATTTGGCTTCAAAAACCTTATCGCGGGAAGTAGCCTGAAATACCTGCACCCGTATCGCCTGTTTCTTGGCGTCGTTGTTGCGCATGTACATCTTTTGAAGCACGTCCACCCGAGGGTCTTTGAAAAACAAGATGTTGTTGTTGATTTCTACCTGCGTCGTATCATTGTCCGCTGCACTGGTAAGTAAAGCGGTAAAAAGTAAACAACAAACAGTCAAAATATATCTCATTCCGGCTTTTTAAACTTTCCCTATTGACAATAAACCCTTCAGAATCTTTTTTTGCTTATGAATCAATTCTTATGCCAACTCCTGTCCATGACAGTGCTTGAATTTCTTTCCGCTTCCGCAAGGGCAGGGATCATTTCTCCCTATCTTCACTTCCGCGCGCACCGGCTGCTGTTTTTCTCTGGTTTCACCGCTGTCGGCACTTTTAAATTCTTCGCCCATATTGCCGCCTTCGTCCCCTCTGGATTCTTTTGTTTTTTCCACGACCTTTTTCTGACGGTGCTGCTGAATCTGGTTTGCATCCTGTACCGGCAGGCTTCCCTTTAACAGGAAGGTGGTTACATCCTTATTGATGGCGCTCAGCATCTGTTTGAATAATTCAAACGCTTCAAACTTAAAGATCAGTAACGGGTCTTTCTGTTCGTGTACCGCCATCTGCACGGAGTGCTTCAAATCATCCATCTGGCGTAAATGGTCTTTCCAGTGATGGTCGATGAAGGAGAGGATGATGTTTTGTTCAAATACTTTTATCAGTTCACGGCCTTTGCTGTTATAGGCTTTCTCCAGATTTGCGACGATATTGATGTTTCTGTTACCGTCTGTAAACGGGATGACGATATTCTGGAACTGGTTCCCTTTTTCTTCATACACATTTTTCACCACCGGATAGGCTTCCTTCATGATGGCTTCTGACTTGCGTGCATACTTCTCATACACTTCATGGTACAAACGGTCGGCTAGTTCATCCGCTTTCTGGTTCTTTAAGTCAGCTTCGGTAATGGCAGTATCCACGGAAAGGAATCGGATGCAGTCTAACCTGAATGCTTCGATATCCAGTGCGATTTTGGCATCGTTGCAAATCTCATAACTCAGTTCATAAAACATGTTGATGAGGTCAAACGTAATGCGTTCGCCCGCCAACGCATGCTGTCTTCGTTTGTATATCACTTCGCGCTGCGCATTCATCACGTCATCGTATTCCAGCAAACGTTTGCGGGTACCGAAGTGGTTTTCTTCCACTTTTTTCTGTGCGCGTTCTATGGATTTGGTCACCATGGAATGCTGAATCACTTCCCCTTCCTTGTAGCCCATTTTATCCATAAGGCCCGCTATTCTCTCAGAGCCGAATAATCGCATCAGATCATCTTCGAGGGAAGCATAGAACTGGGTGGAACCCGTATCGCCCTGACGGCCGGCACGGCCTCGCAACTGCCTGTCCACACGACGCGAGTCGTGACGCTCCGAACCGATGATGGCCAAACCGCCTATCTCTTTCACACCCGGGCCGAGCTTGATATCCGTACCACGTCCCGCCATATTGGTGGCGATGGTGATTTGTCCCGGTAAACCCGCCTGTGCCACGATTTCGGCTTCACGCTGATGTTGTTTCGCATTCAGTACATTGTGGGAAATCTTGCGCATGTTCAGCATTCGGCTGAGTAATTCCGATACTTCCACATTCGTTGTACCCACCAGCACCGGACGGCCATCCTCTTTCAGCTTCTGGATCTCGTCGATGATGGAATTATATTTTTCACGCTTCGTTTTGAAAATCAAATCTTCCCGGTCGTCGCGTTGTGTCGGCTTGTTGGTTGGCACTACCACCGTATCCAGTTTATAGATTTCCCAGAACTCAGCCGCCTCCGTCTCCGCTGTACCCGTCATACCGCAAAGTTTGTGGTACATCCGGAAGAAGTTCTGCAATGTAATCGTGGCAAATGTCTGTGTGGCCGCTTCGATTTTTACGTTCTCTTTTGCTTCAATCGCCTGATGTAATCCGTCGCTGTAGCGTCGCCCTTCCATGATACGGCTGGTCTGTTCATCGACAATCTTAATCTTGCCGTCCATGATGACGTATTCGACGTCTTTGTCGAAAAGGCAATAGGCTTTCAGCAGCTGGCTGACCGTATGCAGACGCTCGGATTTGATATTGAAATCCAGCAGCACCTGGTCTTTCAGTGTCAATTTTTCCTGATGGGAAACAGATTGCTGTTCCACTTCGGCAATCATGGCGCCCACATCCGGCATGATGAAGAAATCTTTTTCCTCTCCGGAAGAGGTGATCAGGTCGATGCCTTTCTCCGTTAAATCAATCTGGTTGTTCTTTTCATCGATGACGAAATAAAGTTCCGCATCGCAGACCGGCATTTCCTTCTGCTGGTCCTGCAGATAGTAATTTTCCGTTTTCATCAGTATCTGGCGGATACCCGGTTCGCTCAAATATTTGATGAGTGCGGAGTTTTTCGGCAACCCTCGGTGTGCACGCAACAGTGCCAGTCCGCCTTCGCCTTCCTTATGGCCTGTTTTGCCTTCGGCAATTAGTTTTTTGGCATCCAGTAAAAACTGGCCAACCGCTTTTTTCTGCGTGGCCACCAGTCGCTCGATGCGCGGTTTCAGTTCCTGGAACATCTGTTCTTCGCCTTTCGGCACCGGCCCGGAAATGATCAGCGGTGTTCTCGCATCGTCAATCAAGACGGAGTCGACCTCATCCACCATGGCAAAGTGCAGTTTGTGCTGTACCTGTTCATCCGGTGTGCGTCCCATGTTGTCGCGCAGGTAGTCAAAACCGAATTCGTTGTTGGTACCGTAGGTGATGTCTGCCAGGTAGGCGTTTTTACGGGCATCCGTATGTGGCTCATGCTTGTCGATGCAATCGACGGTCAACCCCAGGAAATTAAACAGCATGCCGTTCCATTCCGAGTCACGGCGTGCCAGGTAGTCGTTCACAGTAACGATATGTACTCCGCAGCCGGCCAGCGCATTCAGGTAGGCCGGTAGGGTGGACACGAGCGTTTTACCTTCCCCCGTTGCCATTTCCGCGATTTTTCCGCGGTGCAGCACGATACCACCAATCAACTGTACATCATAGTGTACCATGTTCCAGGAGATTTCACCACCGGCTGCTGTCCACTTATTCGGGAAAACGACCTCGTCACCCACGATTTTCACCGCCGGATTTTTGACGGCTAAATCCCGGTCAAACTGGGTAGCCTTTACGCGGATGAATTCGTTGGTGGAAAATCGCCTGGCTGTTTCTTTTACGACGGCAAAGGCTTCCGGCAGTATTTCATTCAGGATTTCCTCGATGGCTTCGTCGCGGTCTTTCTTCAGTTTATCGACCTGCGCAAAAATGGCCTCTTTTTCATCAAGTTCCAATTCCTGGGTTTCCGCCTTTTCAGAGAGTTCTTCTATCTGCCGGTCTATTTCGGAAAGATATTGCTGGACCCTGTATTTGAAGTCCTGTGTTTTCTGACGGAGTTCGTCGTGTGTGAAATTCTGGTAGGACAAAAAGTGTTCATTGATTTCGTCTATGATGGGTAGGACTGACTTAACGTCACGATTCGATTTGCTGCCGAAAATTTTGGAAAGTCCCTTCTGGATGATATTTAGCATGATATTACAGTATAAATAGGTTGCAAAGTTAACATTTTGCACTCATTTGGAGTGATAATAAAAGTGAATTTGCAAATATTGTGCAAAAAAGCCGCAGCGGACAAAATGACACCAAACCGAAGGGAATGCAACTAAGATTAATTGAGATAAGATGGGGTGGAAGGCTTTGGAAAATAAGGGGAGAAGCTATTTGTAGTGGTTTTGTTGGGTGTGTTAGTACCCCATTATTCAGACAGTGCAAATTAGGGCTTTTGATAGATTTAATAAATTAATTTCCATTCATTGGGTGTTTGATTTTGTAAAGATTCACGTAGCCGTCAATGATATGAATTAAAATGATTATTTTGCAGCAAAAATTTCCATGCACATTTTATTACTCGGGTCCGGTGGCCGTGAACATGCATTTGCCCTCAAAATAGCGGCGAGCAGGCTGTGTACGAAATTGTTTATCGCTCCCGGAAGCCCCGGCACAGCTGGCCTGGGAGAAAATGCCGCAATAGAATCGACGGATTTCCCGGCTATAAAAAAACTGGTGCTGGAAAATGATATCCGCATGGTCGTTGTTGGCCCGGAGGTTCCGCTCGTAGAAGGAATTTACGATTTTTTTATGCAGGATGAGGCGTTAACTTCTATTCCGGTTATCGGTCCTTCCAAAATGGGTGCGCAGCTGGAGGGCAGCAAGGCGTTTTCCAAAGCCTTCATGCTCCGGCATCATGTGTCTACTGCCGCCTATGCGGAGTTTACGCAGGCAAATCTGGCGGAAGGCATTGCTTACATTTCCAGGCAAATACCTCCGGTGGTGCTCAAAGCGGATGGACTGGCTGCCGGCAAGGGCGTGCTGATATGTCCGACGATAGAGGAGGCGACGGCAGAGTTCACAGACATGCTGGCTGGAAAATTCGGAGATGCCAGTTCCAGAGTAGTCATCGAAGAATTTATGGACGGCATCGAATATTCGGTGTTTGTGCTGACAGACGGAAAAGACTATAAGATTCTGCCGACGGCGAAAGACTACAAACGCATAGGCGAGGGAGATACCGGACTGAACACGGGAGGCATGGGCGCCGTTTCGCCGCCGCCCTTTGTGACGGATACTATGATGCAGACGGTGGAGGAGACGATCATACAACCTACCATCGCGGGATTGCAGAAAGATGGAATCGTTTACAAAGGGTTTGTGTATGTCGGCCTGATGGTGTTAAAAACAGGGGAGATAAAAGTGGTGGAATACAACTGCCGTATGGGTGATCCGGAAACGGAAGCTGTTTTCCCGAGATGGAAAAATGATATCATAGCCGTTTTTCAGTCGTTGGCAAACGGACGCTTGTCTGAAGTGAATATTGAGATGGATGAGCGGGCTGCGGTTACAATCATACTGGCCAGCGGTGGCTATCCGCAGGAGTTTGAGAAGGGTAAAATCATCTGCGGCATCAGCGAGGTGAATGACTCATTCGTATTTCACTGCGGAACGATAAAAGATGCCAATGGAAATATCGTCACCAACGGTGGGCGTGTACTGGCGGTTACTTCCCTGCATCAGGACTGGCGGGAGGCGTTGAAGCTTTCCAATAAAAATGCGGAAAAGATACAGTTTGAAGGAAAATACTTCCGGAGGGATATTGGATTTGATTTGTAACTTTCGACCTCGAGGGTCGGTCGACCCTCGAGGTCGAAAGTTAAATTTCCTTTTTTTTATGGAATTTGACCCATTTTGGTATCTAAATGATAGGCAAATTTCCGTTTATGATAAAAACTACATTCTTAGAGCCAGAAAATATTTATCACATCTACAACAGGGGAAATAACAAAGAGAATTTGTTTCTCTCCTCGTCAGACTATAACAGATTCCTTCTGAATTGGTCGAGATATATTGAACCCGTAGCTGAAACGTATGCTTATTGTTTACTGCCTAACCATTTTCATTTTCTGATTAAAATTTTACCGGAACAAAACATCAGATATAATTTTCGTCACAAGGAACTGGGTGATAATCAGCGACTTTTATATTTTATTTCTCATCAGTTCTCCAATACCTGCAATGCTTATACAAGATACTTCAATCTCAAACATGATAGAATCGGTAAGTTATTTACGGAACGTTTCAAACGAAAAGAAATAATGGATGATATGTATTTTACTGAAATGATCAGGTACATACATCATAATCCGGTAAAACATGGAATTGCTGAGAACTACAAAGATTATCCGTACAGCTCATACTGGAGCCTGGTCTGTGACCGCCCAGTTATGTTGAAAAGAGATACGGTAATGGAATGGTTTGGAACCAGACATCATTTCAGGGAAGTCCACGACCACCCTCGAGGTGGTTAGTCAATAATCAGCATCGCATCACCGTAAGAAAAGAAATTATATTTCTTCTGCATGGCAATCTGATAGGCTTCCATCGTTAAATCATAGCCGGCGAAAGCCGCCACCATGATGATTAAACTGGATTTCGGAACGTGGAAATTGGTAATCATGCTGTTGGCAATGGAGAAGTCATACGGCGGATGGATGAATAAATTGGTCCAGCCTTCCATAGGTTTTAATAAACGTTCAGCGGAAACGGCAGTTTCGATGGAGCGCATGGCAGTGGTCCCCACAGCACATACATTTTTACCACGCTGGATGGCACGGTTCACAATCTTCGTGCATTTCTCATCGATTTTGAAATATTCCGCATCCATCTTATGCTTGGACAAGTCTTCCACATCAATAGAACGGAAAGTACCCAGTCCGATGTGCAGTGTCAGTTCCGCGAAATCCACACCCTTTATCTCCAGACGTTTCATCAACTCCTTGCTGAAGTGCAAGCCCGCTGTTGGTGCAGCTACCGCACCTTCACTGCTGGCAAAAACGGTTTGATAACGTTCCTTGTCAATTTCTTCCGGTTCTCTCTTGATGTACTTTGGAAGTGGTGTATTCCCTAATTTATCCAATACTGCCCTGAATTCGGCTTCGCTGCCGTCGAAAAGGAAACGGATGGTTCTTCCTCTGGAGGTCGTATTGTCCACCACTTCCGCCACCAAATCATCATCGCCAAAGTATAGTTTATTGCCAACCCTGATTTTACGGGCAGGATCTACCAAAACGTCCCACAGGCGCAGGTCGTGGTTGAGTTCTCTTAATAAGAATACTTCAATCTTTGCACCGGTTTTTTCTTTCGTACCGTACATACGGGCTGGAAAAACCTTAGTGTTATTGATGACCATTACATCGCCGTCGTCAAAATAATCGAGCACATTCTTAAATGTTTTGTGTTCAATCTTGCCGGTTTTACGGTGTACGACCATTAATTTGCATTCGTCCCGCTGTTTGGAAGGATAAAGCGCGATTTTTTCTTTGGGGAGTTCGAAGTCGAATTGTGAAAGTTTCATGAAGTTATTATTTTACGGAATAATAAAAGTGTTGCAAAGGTAACTGTAAGAAACGCATTTTACAAACGACAGATGTTTTTATTTGATTAAATTTGACACATGTTCCAGTTTTTCAGGGTATTGAGTGAAACGTTTAAATTGACCATACAACAACTATGGTTGAATAAGCTGCGCACGTTTCTATCCCTATTCGGAATAACGGTGGGTATTTTCAGCATCATCGCTATTTTGACTGCGGTGGATGCCCTGAAAAACAATATCAATCAATCCATCAACAGCCTGGGAGATAATATTCTGTTTGTCAATAAATGGGCATGGACATTTGATGGCCCAAGCGATTATCCGTGGTGGAAATATTTCCAGCGTCCCAACATTAAATATGAGAATTACAAGTACGTACAGGCGAAATCAAAACTGGCCGAGTATGTCACTTTTGAAATCAACCCGAGACAGCCGCCGGAAGTGGCGTATAAAGATAAAAAGACGCACAAGGCACAGGTTTCTGCCGTAACGGATAATTACGGAAAAGTTTTTCAGCTGGATATCGCACAGGGAAGATTCTTGTCCAATATGGAAATCAGCAATGGTATCAATGTGTGTGTGGTGGGAGGCGATATTGCCGATAAGCTCTTTAAAAACATCACCAACCCGATTGGCATGGAACTGAAGATGGATGGCCGGCGATTAACGGTGATTGGCGTAATAGCCCGGAAAGGGCAGGATTTGCTGGGTTTTAATTATGACAAGGCCGTGATCGTACCGCTGAATTTTTATGAACGTAATTTTTCATACGACATCAATCAGATTGATCAGACACTTGAAATACGCTCTAAACCCGGCGTTATGCTGGATGAATTGAAACAGGAATTGATTGGCATTATGCGGGCTTCCAGAAAACTGAGACCGGCACAGGAGGATAATTTTTCCGTGAACCAGCTGAGCGTAATTGCCAAAGGGTTTGACAGCCTGTTCGATTCGTTAGGATTGGTGAAATGGGTGATAGGCGCCTTTTCACTGATCGTTGGAGGATTTGGTATTGCCAATATCATGTTTGTGAGTGTATCGGAACGCAAGGCTATCATTGGAATTAAAAAAGCACTGGGCGCTACGCGAAGTGAGATTTTGCTGGAATTTCTGCTGGAGGCAATCTTCCTTTGTATGATGGGTGCTATCGTCGGATTGTTGCTGGTATATGTGATGTGTTATTTTCTGACGGAGGCATCGGGTATGGAATTTACACTCAGTATCATCAATGTGGCGGTTGCCTTTGGTATTTCATTTTTGCTTGGTATTTTATCCGGTATCATACCGGCTTACCTGGCTGCCACCATGGATCCGGTGGAGGCGATTCGCAGTAAATAATCGTCAAGTCAACATATACGTAATCTTAACTGGGATAGTAGTAATGTTTGTTTCTGTTTTTATCGTATAAATTCCGACAGAAAAAGAGTATGAGAAATCAAAATAAACCCAATAACAGCAATGGGAAACTTTAAATTTTATACCTCAATATGAAACCGTAAATTGTATCTTTATACAGAATATTTCTATCTAAAACTAGATAGTGTTATACCTGAATTCAGCTTTGAAGAATGAAACTAACCTATCAACATATTTCAGATGTCTTTCGTCACTATTTGAGTGATGCTTCAAATGAGTCTGACGCTCAGGATGAAATCGGCAAATTGTTACATGACTGCATAGCAACGAATACAAAACTTTGGAAACTGGAAGATGTGGCAAGAATGCACCATTTGGGTTACGAATCTGTTGCCAAGACAAAGATGGAAATTGACATCGTTAATCATAAAAGGAATGAAACAATAAACATACTTGATTCATTTCTTGACAAACATCTTTGTAATGTTCAGCTTGAATCCAGCTCAAAATTCTATTCAGAAAGTCCGGGAATGTTAATTGACAGGCTTGCTATTTTATTCATTAAACAGAATTTCATACGGCAATTGATTGATAAAATGGATGACAAGCTCCTAAGAATTGAATTTGCTGAAAAAGAACAGCTGTTAAATCAAAACATAACAGACCTAGGCTTGTTCTTAGACCAATACTTTGACAGAATCAGAAACGGTGAAACTTTCTTTAAGATTTACAAGCCGCTCAAGATATATAATGACCAAAGAATAATGAGATACATTAAATCAATGACCATAGATTGAATTGACTGAGATACTACATCCTCGATTCGATTGCCTGATGGAATTTCTGAACTATGCCAATTTCGCGAGTGCGTTCTTAACACGGGTGAAGGCTTCTTTTAAATTTTCTTCTGAAGCGGCATACGAAAAACGGATACATTCCGGTGCGCCGAAGCCGGTCCCGCTCACAGCAGCCACATGTCCTTCGTGCAGTAAGTATAACGCTAAGTCATCGGCATCCCTGATGGCCTCGCCATTAAAGTCTTTGCCGAAATAGGCGCTTAAATCCGGGAATACATAAAAGGCTCCGGTAGGCACATTGCATTTCACATTCGGAATGTCTTTCAGCATATCCAATACCAGGTCTCTTCTTTTTCTGAATGCTTCACGCATATCGTATGTTGGCTGCTGGTCGCCCAGCAAGGCTGTAATCGTCGCATGCTGTGCCACCGAGTTCGTACCGGAAGTGATCTGTCCCTGTAGCTTATCACAAGCTTTAGCAATAGAAGCAGGTGCTGCCATATATCCGATTCTCCATCCCGTCATCGCGTAGCCTTTTGCCTGTCCGTTCACGACGATTGTTCGGTCTTTCATGGAAGGGAATTCCGCAATGGAAACGTGTTTTCCGGTATAGTTGATATGCTCGTAAATTTCATCGGAAATAACATAGACATGCGGATGTCTTTCCAACACCTGAACAAAGCTTTCCAGTTCCTCTTTGGTATAAACAGAGCCGGTAGGGTTGCTTGGGGAAGAATAGACTAAGAATTTTGTTTTGGGGGTGATCGCAGCTTCCAGTTGTGCTGCTGTCATTTTGAAATCGGCGTCTACCGATGTCGGGATATATACCGGAACGGCATTGCACAATTTTACCTGTTCCGGATAAGACACCCAGAAAGGAGCGGGAATGATGACTTCATCGCCTTCGTTTAAGAAGGAAATGAAAATGTTGGCCAAGGATTGTTTGGCACCCGTGGAAACTACAATATTTTCCGGCTTGTACTCCAGTTGATTATCGCGTTTCAGTTTTTCACAGATGGCCTGTCTTAAATCCAGGTAACCGGAGATAGGAGAATAAGAATCGTATTTGCCGCTGTCGATAGCCTTTTTGGCGGCTTCCTTGATATGCTGGGGCGTGTTAAAGTCAGGTTCGCCCAATGACAAACTGATGACGTTTACGCCTTTGGCGGATAATTCTCTGCTGAGTTGAGCCATTTTGATGGTTGCGGATTCAGATACTCTGTTGAGTGTGTCGGAAGTTGGTAGCATATTGTCTGTTTTCTAAAAGCAAAAGTAGCCAAATGGAGGACAGAAATTATTGTACAATATGTTATGTTTAAATAAAGAGTTGATTTAAATTCGGTACATGATTGCTCAGTTTTCTGTTACATTGCCTGCTTATTCAAGAGGGTTCCACCTCATCACCCGGGAGGTATTGCATTCCATTCCTGCATTACCGAAAACGGGTATCCTGCATGTTTTTATTCAGCATACCTCTGCTGCACTGATCGTAAATGAAAATGCGGACAGCGATGTCAGAATGGATCTTGGCAACTGGATGAATCGGGCTGTAAAGGAGAATGAACCTTATTACAGCCATACGCTGGAAGGAGCCGATGATATGCCGGCGCATATTAAGTCATCGCTCATGGGGAGTTCCGTTTCCATTCCCATTACAAGTTATCGGCTGAACTTAGGAACATGGCAGGGAATTTATCTGTGTGAATTCAGAAACAACGGTGGGAGAAGAAATTTGATTGTGACAATATACGGGGAATAAAAAAAACGCCCTTATGGGTGTTTAGAATGCTGTTGTTTTATTTGATTCTTCCGGCTCTGCAGTAACGTTTTTCCCAGTAAGAGTCGCTTAAATCACTGATGGTTACTCCCTGTGAGGAGGAAGAATGGGTGAACTTTCCGTTTTGGAGGTAAATGCCGACATGTGAAATGCCACCGCCCTGAACATTGAAGAACACTAAATCACCTTCTCTCAATTCTTCCCTGTCTACATACTCAGTCAGGTCGGCTAATTGCCGGGATGTGGCATAGGAGTCGGTGCAGGTTGCCTCATTCATTAATTT
Source organism: Sphingobacteriales bacterium (assembly GCA_016719635.1). Classification (NCBI taxonomy): domain Bacteria; kingdom Pseudomonadati; phylum Bacteroidota; class Sphingobacteriia; order Sphingobacteriales; species Sphingobacteriales bacterium. Next base: position 269,993 of record JADJYT010000004.1, read on the forward strand.
GTACACGTAGTTGGAGCAATCAATTCCTTTGTCTCCTTTACCACCATAGCGATAAGGCGTGTACAACCATTTGAAAATGTTCGCATACATTCCCAGGTCTGTGGCTTTGTTGATATTGACACCTACTTTTTGGAAAAAATAGGAGAATGCATCCAAATCTATGTTTTTCTGATCACAGATTTTTTCGAGAATGGAACAGAATCCTCCGCTGGCATAACTGTTATTCGTTAACAGTGTAGTAACCAATAATAAGGAAAGTGCTGCTTTTTTCATTATTGTAAAAATAGAAAACTACCCTTAGGAATCCGAATATTTGCAATAATGTTGCAGGTTAAAAACTTGTTAAAAAAGCTCTAATTGATTATAATTTTATGATTTTCAATGATTTGATTTTTACTGACGATTTGCAGGCTGTAAAAGCCAGGGCTTAGGAAGGAGGTGTTTAGGGTGGTATGGTTGTTTAGAACCGGACTTTGAAAAACCATTTCACCCAATGTGTTGAAAATGCAGAAAGCAGCATGCTGATTATTCAGTTCCCGGTTCCATATGATATGCAGTAATCCTTGTACAGGGTTTGGATACAGGTATGCTTGGTTAACGGTATTTTCAGCGGTGTAGGATGTAACGGCATTTGTATAGTGTAAGGTATATTTTCCCATGGATAACCCCGGTAGTACAAGCGAGTCAAATTGAGTAAGGGTGTCGGGTAGTATTCTGTATCCGTTTTCATCCATGGTTTGATTGATATACTCACAGTTGGAAAAACCGGTGGACGTGAAATTATCCGCATCCGCTATATAACTGCTGCCCGATTCAATGAGCAATAACTGATTGCCTTTCCTGATGGAACGATTATAAAGTGGTAATGCATGCGGGAGCGTATCGGTATTGACAAATTGGATGTAGATTTCTTTGGCAGCATCATTGACAAATGCGTCTGCTGTGATATTTGCATCCGTCTGCACAAATGCTGACTTTATTTTTTTAACGGTTTGATGGAGTGTATTGCTCCAGATAAAGAAAGGTTCAAACATGATCTGTTTTTGTGCGTAATATAAATGAGTGTCTGTGGTGTCATAACCGGACCGTACCAAAGGCCAGGGGTAATAGGCACTGGCTAACAGGTGATACATCCACGTCTTTACCATATTCGGCCGCTGTTCATACAACTCAACCGATTTTCGAATGAAATGATAAATATATAAAGCGTGGAGGAAGGTTCCGGTGGCATAGGACTGGTCCGTAAAGTTCCACTCCGTTACCCATAACTGCTTGTGGTTTCCCGTATTGAAAACGGATTGAAGGCTATAAGGCATGCTGTTGTTGCAATAAGCTTTTATATACAGTTCGGTTAGCTTGTTGATGATGTATTTGTCTTTCTTTTCAGGAATGGCAGCATAATCTTCACAGGATATGAAATTCTGGAAATACAAATGTGGGATCAATGCACTTACATTCGGCTGTAATCCATAATAGGCATTCCAAAGGTCTTTTACCTTTCCTGTCAATCCGTATGGTTTTATTAAAATGGGAAGATGATTGCTATCCGGTTGAAGATAACTGAGCCGAACGGCTGCCGGCACGCCGCAGGGCAGGTTGTAACGGGCTTTGATGCTGTCCGCATACAACGAAACAAGGATCCAGTTTTTTAATAAGCCTTCAAAGAAATTTCGTATCGGAAAATTAACCAGTGTGGTGGAGTCCGCCCGCGTGGTATTGGTAACACAATCGTATCCGGAGTAAGACAGGTCATCGTCATAGATGATATAATCTGCATCGGTTTCATTTCCGATTTCAACACCCTGCACCGGTATGTCATATCTTTTCAGATATTCCAAAGCATCCAGATTTTCCTTAAACCGGCTGTAAAATCCGGGTGTACGTACCAGCTTATCTTTTATCCTCTTGAATAAACCGTTCTGTTGTATGTTGAAAACGGACAGTGCATAAAACCAGATATTGGTGCTGTCCAGATAAAAATCACCATTGGAGTTGAGGAATGCGTTATTGTTATTGTTGTAAGTATTGATCAGGTATTGTATGGAATCGCTGAAAGGGATCAGGTCGCCTTTGTAAAAATGGGTATGTGAATTGAGCCTGAAATACACACCCACCTGTTTCCCGCTGCCTTGATAAGCCTGCACTTCGTCCTTAAAATATTCAATGATATTTTTATTGACCTTTCTGTCAAACCGTAAAAATAAATTTGCCCACGGATAACCGATTCTGCCGGGCGCGCAGTTGGTTTCACCGGTATCTATACCGTACCCATTTCCGTAAAAGTGATAGAAATTTCCAATCGTCCCGCCCGGAAAACGAAACAGCTTTATACCCAACGGCTTTGTTAAGGATAGTATAGTGTCACTGAAATGAGAGGAAATGACAGTACCCGCAGTGTCCCAGGCATAATTTATCTGGTCATTCAGGCTCATGCTGCTGATGCCTGTGAAAATGCCTGGGTATGGGTCGTTCAGCACCGTTTGGGAAATATCCAGCGTATCGTTTGAATACGCTTTAGAAGTTAAAAAGGTAAAAATTATACAGGCATACAACCATTTCATTCTGCTAAAAATAAGAAATATTGCAGAAATAGGTTGATTTGAGTTAAAATCCGTTACGGCGAATTATAACTCCTTATTTTACAATTGTTAAATAATTATTAATCCAATGCATGCATTGGATTTTTAATGCTAACTTTCCTTCAACTAAAATTATCGGACATGGCAGCAGATGCAACAAAACTAATAGGAGGAAATTTTCTTTTCTCAGAAACCAACCCTAAAGACGTATTTATTCCGGAAGAATTTACCGAAGAGCAGAAAATGATCTGGCAAATGGTACACGACTTTTGCCTCAAGGAAATACATGGATTGGGCATTGAACGGGTGGCGCAACTGGATGCGGAGAAAGACAAGGAGCTGCTGCTGGAATTATTTCATAAAGCTTCAGAATTAGGGATATGTGGTGTTTCCATTCCCGAAGAATACGGTGGTATGGGCCTGGATTTCAACACCGGTTTATTGTTTACGGAAGCACTGGCATTGGGTTTGTCCTTTGCGACGACCATCGGTGCGCAGGTGTCTATCGGTTCTTTGCCTATTGTGTTTTACGGCACACACGAACAAAAAGAAAAATATCTGCCAAAGATTGCCGCCGGTGAATATGCCTGTTCGTATGCATTAACGGAACCGGGAGCCGGCTCTGATGCCAACTCGGGAAAAACCAATGCGGTGTTGAATGAAGCCGGGACACATTATTTGCTGAACGGACAAAAGATGTGGATTACCAACGGCGGTTTCGCGGATATCTTCATTGTCTTCGCCAAGATAGAAGATGATGAAAGATTATCAGCCTTTATAGTAGAGAAGGAATTTGGAGGCATTGAGATTGGAAAAGAAGAAAAGAAGATGGGTATTAAAGCCTCTTCCACCGTGCAGCTGTTTTTCAACAATTGCCCGATTCCGAAAGAAAATTTACTGGGTGAGCGCGGAAAAGGATTCAACATGGCGTTGAATATCCTGAACAACGGACGTATTAAGATATGTGCCGGCGGTGTGGGCGGTATCAAATTCGGGGTAACCAAATCCGTGGAATATGCCACACAACGTATCCAGTTTGATAAACCTATTTCTGATTTCGGCGCCATCAAATACAAGATAGGCCAGATGGCGATGCTCGCTTTTGTGAACGAATCCGCAGCCTACCGGGTGGGAGCGGAAGTGGATAAAAAATACCTGGAACTGAAAGCGAACGGCTCTTCCGAAAATGATGCGAAAATCAACTCCATGCGTGAGTATGCGATTGAGTGCGCCATCCTGAAAGTACAGGGTTCTGAGGCGGTGTGTTATGCTGCAGATGAAGCGATACAGGTACACGGTGGTATGGGGTATTCCATGGAAACCGGTGTGGAGATGGCGTATCGCGATGCGCGCATCACCAAGATTTATGAAGGCACGAATGAGATCAACCGCATGCTGAGTCTGGCGGAATTTTATAAAAGGGCTTTCCAGACCAAAGAGTTGAAATTAAATGATGCGATGAAAACGATACCGTTGGGCATTGCACAGAATTTCAATCCGTTTAACAGCGGGTTTCTGGCCACCGAGTCGGAAATCGTTTCCAACCTGAAGAGTGTCTTTATGATCATCACGGGAGCGGCAGGCCGAAAACTGAAAACCAAACTCGTGGATGAGCAGGAGATTGTGATGAACCTGGCGGATATCATGGCGGTGGCGTTCATGGCGGAATCCGCCCTGCTGCGTGTCAAAAAACTGAATGCCGATCCGAATGCCGACAAAGAAGCGTTGAAGACAAAAATTAAAATGCTTCAGTTATACATTTATGAAGGGCTGGATATCGCACGTAAATCGGCGGAGAATGCGATTGACAGCTATGCAGGCGGTGTGGAGAAATTTACCATCAAACGACTGGTGAACGGCTTGCTGAAAAGTTATGATATCAATCCGAAAGACACCCGCAGGGAAATTGCGGATGTGGCGATAGCTGCAGGTAAATATCCGTTCTGATAAAAGGTCATTGCGAGTGCAGTGCAGCAATCTGTAAAATGAAAAAAGGCCTTATGGTTTTGTAAGGTCTTTTTTATTTCTCCAGTTCCTTTCCGAAAGTTTCCAGGGATGCATAAACCTGTTCCATCACTTCGCTGAACGCTTTGAGCTGTTTGGGTGAAAGATTTTCGGTAATGCTTTTTTCCAGGTCAAAGACCGTTTTCAAGGCAATCTTTCTCAGTTTTTTTCCTTCCGGCGTCAGGAATACCAATACTTTGCGCTGGTCATTTTCATCCGGTTTTCTGGAAATAGCGCCGCTCTCTTCTAGGCTGTTCAAGGTTCTGGACAGACTGTTCGGCTCCATACCGATGCGGGGCGCAATCTTGGTCACCGGCACGCCGTCTTCTTCGTAGATGGCCATCAAAACAAATGCCATCGAAATGGTGCCGTTGTATAGATGTGCCTTGTCGTTAAATACTTTCACTATGTTCAGCCAGGAAGTACGCAAATGGTATAGTACCATCTGACTGGCGGTCTGTTCAAACAAATCCATGTGTTAAAAGTAAAAAATAAACCGGCATTTAGTATCTTGTAACAGGGAAAAAATGAATGCAAGCATTGAAAAATATATAAAAGCGTATAACCTGCTTCAGTTAGGCGGATGGTTGGCTGGATTGGCATGTCTGCCATTTAATTTTCTGATCGGGTATTATATCATTGCGCTGTTCCAAATTTATTCGCTGGCGGAAATAGTTCATGCGTTAAAAAAATGGCACAATTCGTCCCCTTTATACAGCTTTCTGCAGATCGGGGCAAGGCTCTTTATTTTGTTCTTCTCGTATGTGTTGATTTTAAGCTCCGTTTTCAGTCCGTTGCCGTGGCTGAATGAAGTGGTGTATGTTATGTTAACGGCATGGTGCCTGGCTGAAGTGATCCGTTATGGTTATTATGTGATGCTGCTCTTTAAAAAAGAGTACAAATGGCTGATTAAGCTCCGGTATACAGCCTTCATTATTTTGTATCCGCTGGGTGCCGGCTGTGAATGTTACCTGTTATACCTGATTTTTCACCTTAATGCTATACTTTGGATAAAAATTTTAATCATTGGGGTTGCTATCCTGTATGTGTTTATGTTTCCTAAGTTATATTTGCACTTACTGCGCCAACGCAGGAAAAAGTTAAACGAAAGCAAAACATAATTTCAATTTATACTTATCAATTAAATACCATGAACGATTACTTACAAAATGCCACCTTGCGCCAGGTACTGAAAACATTGAACATACCGGTACCGGTGCCGCCCATTCTCAAACGAAATTTAAATGCCTATTCGGATGAAGAGCTGACCGCAAAAAAAATCGCCGTTGCCGGTAAAGAAACGGATTTTTTACATCAGCTTCAGAAAGAACTGCATCCTAAAACAGATGTCGCTACCGTATATGATGCTGCCATAGATGGACTGGTCGTGAATTGTGTGGGCATGGAAACCATCGATGACCTGGAGGATTTATATACTGCCATCAAAAATGCTTCTGTTAAAGTTGCAGCCAACGGAAGGATAGTGATTATCTCCAAACTGGTGTATGCTGATGCCTTATCATACGCCGTACAGAAATCCATAGACGGATTTTCAAAAGCGCTGTCCAAAGAAATAGGCGGAAAAAAAGGTGTGACCGTCAATCAGTTAAAAATCACCCATAACGAGGTAACAGTGCCGGATATTGCGAAAGTGGCTTTCTTTTTTCTGAGTGATAAATCTTCCTTCATCACAGGCCAGGTGGTGGAACTCAATAATGTTACCGGAAATGCATTCCAGTCACCCGCGCAGTTATTGAAAGGGAAAACGGCCATTGTAACCGGCGGCGCCAGAGGGATAGGTGCCGCGGCTGCAAGAGCCTTGCACAGAGAAGGCGCAAAAGTGATTATCGTGGATGTCCCGCCTTCCAAAGAAGATGCGGAAAAACTGGCGCAGGAAATTGACGGAGATGTGTTGCTGGAAGATATCACATCGCCGCAGGCGGTTCAGGATATACAACAATATGTTCTGAATAACTATAAAGGACTGGATATTTTGGTAAATAATGCCGGAATCACCCGAGACAAGACCATCGCCAAAATGAGTATTGACCAGTGGCGCGGGGTGTTGAATGTCAACCTGAAGGCGGTCATCCAGCTCACGGAAACCTTTTTAAAGAATGGGTTTAACGAGCATGCCAAAGTGGTCAGTTTGTCATCGATTTCCGGTATTTCCGGCAATGTCGGCCAGACGAACTATTCGCTTACCAAGGCGGGTGTTATCGGCTATATGCAGGCCGTTGCCTCCAAACATCCGACGATTTCTGCAAATGCGGTAGCCCCGGGATTCATTGAAACAAAGATGACGGAAAACCTGCCGTTTTTTGTCAAGGAAGGAGGCAGAAGGTTGTCTACCTTGAAGCAGGGCGGATTGCCGGAAGACGTGGCGGAGCTGATTGGATTTTTATCATCCCCGCTTTCAGACGGGATAGACGGGCAATGTATCAGAGTTTGCGGCGGCAGCATGATAGGCGCATAAGATCAGGAATTCGATATTTATTGACACTTTATTTTTGAATTACTGTACTTTTGCGTAATATTACGCCATCATTAACAAAAAATAACTTTAAATATTACAGAGTAAAGGTTTTGGAAGATGTTATCCTTGCTGTACTCTTAGAAATTAAAACTACAAAAATATACACATGAAAAAACTGATTTCTTCTGCTGTTCTGGTACTTTCTTCCATTTTTATTTTTGCACAACAACCATTGGATAATGGAGCTGTTTCCGGTAAAGAGCCGCTTAAATTACGCATTCGAAAAAATGTTATCCGCCCGCTTGGTAAAGACTGGTATGTTACATTCAGTGCAGGTTATGGTATGCCGTTTCTTTCTACAAATAAACGTTCACCGCTGAAGGAAATCGGAGACAAAGACTGGTATCAGAAAAACGGAGAGTTAAGTGTCAAGCCATTATTTGGAACAAACGGAGGCGGTTTCGCGTTCAATCTCGGCTGGGGACACATGTTTAACAAATATATTGGAATTGATGTCCTGCATACGGTAGCCTGGCATCCGGAGCAGCTGGATGCCCGCATAGATTTAGACACCTATTATGCTACCCAAAAAACCGGAACGCTCGGAATATATATATCTCCGCATTTGATTATGCGATGGGATAATGGAAAGCGTTTTGGCATAACCGGCAAAGCAGGGTTGGTGCTGCCTATTTTCGGACAAACGCAATCACGGGCCTACATTTTGGATAAACAAGGCCGGATTATTGAAACGTTGGGCGGTTATCCGGTGATTCCTTTAGCCATTCCCGGACTTATAGGATTGGAGATAGAACTTAGTGCAAATGCACATACTTCCTATAAGCCAACGGTTGGTGTCAGCGCTTCCATCGGGTTCGATGTAAAACTCAGCAAACGAGTTACACTCTTTGCAGAGGCAAGGGTACAGGCATATACGATAACCCTTAAAGAAACCATATTTGATGAATTCAGGCAAACTTCCAGCATCAATGTTTTAGGTATTAAAATTCCGGCACCGGATGGTTTATTGGTCATTCCGTCCAACGTAAACAGTGCTGCCGAAGCTCCTGAATTCCTGAAGCATTATGTATACAAGTCAGAAATTACAAAGGAGTCCAATACCGCCCGTTATGGTTTTAAAGAGATTATCAATTTAGATCCGAACATACCGGAGGTGGATATTAACAAACCTAGGGATGAACCCGGTCAGAAATTTAATGCATCCACCATGTATTTCAATGCCGGCCTGAGAATAGATTTTGACCTGATGGCTAAAAAACGGGAAGCACAAAGAGATGGAACGTCTTCCAAAAAGAATAAAAGATAAAATTCAATGAGTCCTATTGTTTATTGATTTCAGAACAGAAGTTTAAAACAGCAGCTATGTTAAAACAAATCCATAAAAATTCAGCTATGAGGAAACTGATTGTACTGTTGTTAACCTTTGTCATCATCAACACAATATCGGCGGAGAAAGGACCTAAAAAGCCGAAAACACCCGTTACTCCTGCACCTGAAAGTAAACTTAATATCAGGAAAAAAGTCTCCAGGCCGGAGGGAAAAGGATGGTACATATACGGAACAGCCGGTTACGGCATACCTTTTCTCAGCACCAACAAGTTTTCCCCGTTTAAAGAGGTCGGAAACAAGGACTGGAATCAATCGGATACAACATTAAGTGTAAAGCCGATCTTTGGAACATTAGGCGGAGGCTGGGCAGGCAGTTTTGGCTGGGGCCACATGTTTAATAAGTACATAGGGATAGATGTTTTGCATACCGTCGCATTCCATCCCAATCGGCTGGATGCGAGAATCAATACCGATGTAACACTGTCAAATGGAAATAAAGCATCTTATTTTGCAGAAGAATACACAGAAATTAAGCCTGCAATTTATATCAGCCCGCATTTAGTGATGCACTGGGATAATGGCAAACGCTTTGGCATTACCGGTAAAGCCGGCCTTTGTCTTCCAATCGGCGGATCACCGGTTTCCAGAGCCAAGGTAATCGACCATTCCGGCAGATTACTGGAAACACTGGCAGGGTTACCAACCATACCTTTGACCTTAATTGATCCCAGCTTTAGCATGGAATACAACGCAGTGGCCAAAACATCCTTACACCCTACTATAGGTGTAAGTGCTTCCATTGCGTTTGATGTTCGTCTGTTTAAAAATGTATGGGCGTTTGCAGAATTCCGTGTACAGGCATTTACCATCCGTCCGAAAGAGACGAAATTTTCGGAGTTCTCTGTAAAAACGGAATCCTCCCTGCTTCCGTTAATTTCAGCTCTTACACCAATCCCGCTAAATATAGCCAGTGCTGCGGAAGCACCGGTATATCTGAAGCATTTTGTCTATCACGGTGAAATTACCGAAGAATCTAACACCCTGCGTTATACCACCGGTTTGGATTTGAAAGAAATTGATATTGATAAACCCATGGATGAACCGGCACAAAAATATAACGCCTCTACCATGTATTTTAATCTGGGCGTCAGGATGAACTTTACACAAAACTGGGATAAAAGAAGAGGCGCAAAAGTAATTCCAAAAAGAGAAGCAAAAGCAGCCAAGAAAGCAAATAAATAAGAATATTTTTTTCGCGTTCTATATTTTTCAGACAGTTTAACAGGTTTTCTTTTATGAAGAGGAGCATAACATTTATAACCGTAATGTGCTTATGCATGATGCCGGTTTTAGCAGGCTATGTCTATGGCAGTATGAGGTTTGATAATGCAAACCGTAAGTATATCATTTATGTGCCGGATATTTATACTACTCAAAACAAGTCCGTTCCATTATTGGTAGGGTTGCATGGTTTTGGTGACACTATCGGGAATTTCAGCCGTATTTGTATGTCCGATATTGCGGATACGGCCAATTATATTTGTGTTTATCCGGAAGCATTGCCGGATCCTGTGTTAGGCGCAAATGCCTGGAATTCCGGAGCAAGTACCGGAATCGTTGTCGTAAACAACGGCGTGAAGGACAATGCCTTTATCAATGCACTGGTAGATACCATCATTTCAAGATATCGGATTGATTCCACCCGCATGTATGTCTTTGGTTTTTCTTTTGGCGGGTTTATGACGGACAGGCTGGCTGCAGAGAACAGCAACCGATTTGCCGCCGCCGCTAATGTTTCCGGCCTGAGAGGAAATTCGTTAACGGCCTTGCCGGCAAAGCCTATGCCTTATCTGAAGTTTCATGGTACCAATGATGCTACAATTGGCTATTACGGCACGTCAACGCTTGGGTTCCTTCCCGGATTAGGTATGAGTGCTGAAAATACCGCCAAATTTTGGGCAACGCAGAATCAGTGTAATATGACGCCTGTGATAGATACGATGCCGGATCTTGCCAATGACGGAAAACGTTTTGTCCGGTTCACCTACAACAACGGCAGAGAAAACAGTAAAGCAATTTTTTATAAAGTAATGAACGGGGAACACAGATGGTACGGCTTACCCGCAAATGATATCTCTTATTGTCAGACCATTTGGTCGTTCTTTCGTCAGTATTCAAGGAATAGTATCATTTCATCCATAAGAGATAATCAGCAGGATGAAGTGCGTCTTAAAATTTATCCGAATCCATCCGGAGAAAAAATCAGGATAGACATTTCTGCAGTGAAAGAACACATAAACAGGCTGTATGTATATTCCATTACAGGGAATCTGGTGTACAGCACGGAAGTGACAGGTGCATCACCGGAACTATACATCGATACAAAACTCTCTTCTGGAATATATATGTTACAGTTAGCCGGAGAGAATGGTATTCTTGCAACGGAAAAAGTGGTTATACAGTAGATTTATACGAAGCGCAGATGAAACAGCTGTGTCATGTCCATGACTTTATTGAATCTCATGGCGATTCTGGTCGTCAGCCGCTGATTGGATTTCGGCATGTCTTCAAAAAACTTAATGGCTCTCACCAGTTCAATATGCTCACTCCAGTTGGTGACCGTTTCCGGTTTTAAAATGCCCCATTCCAAATGCGCCTGTTTCATGCCTGCCGCCTTGATGCGGAAGTCTACAAAAAATTTAGCGAAATGAGAAATCACATCAAACACGATTTCCGCTCCCTTTAATCTGGAGGCAATGGTGGTCAAAAAGGATTTTACATCCTCTTCTTTAAAATAAGGCAATACACCCGGAATGGTGATGAACAATCCGTTTGAAATATCGCCGATATCATCTAGCCAGGTATAATCCAGCATTGACTTTGCAATATAGGTTACCCTGCTGTTGGGAGGAGGCAGCAATTGCGTGCGCAGTGCAATGGAATCCGGTAAATCCAGGTCGTACCACAATGCGGTACCATTGTCGCAACGGTAATAGGTCGTATCTAATCCTGCGCCGATATCCAGGATTTTTCCGTTCGGATTTTTTTGCAAAAATGCTTTTATGGCTTCATCCATCTTGTAAGCGCGGTAGCATAAGCCGTGTACACCAATCTCCGTAATGTTTCGCAGCAGCTTTTTCTTATCGACATCCAGTTGTCTGAATAATTCTACGGCTTTCGTGTCATTCAACAACGGATGTTTATATTCCGTTTCTTTAGCGCGGGAAACCAAAGGCAGCAATAACGTTTCTTGCACACGGCCAAGCCGGATAGGTATCTTTTTCATACGAAAAACTCTTTAGTTTTTATTCGATTCTATTTACCCGGGATGATAGACCCTTTCTTTTTCTTTCATGATTTCTTCGTACTTCATGCTCATCTTTTTACATTTCTTATGTACGAATAAATCCATCTGGTCGTCATAATGTTTATTGCCCTCCACATTGCTGGCGCCATAAGGTGAGATGCTCTCAATAATGGGTCCGTCTTTGGTAAATTGTACCAGTTCTATATACGTTTCGCCGGTCTCAGCTTTGTAAACACCATTTTTATGTTCAGCTATCCACATGGTGGCTAACACATCGGGAATACCGCCAATCGGCAGTTCTTTTTTCCCCCTTACCAGATGCTGCAGGTCACCTAAAGGAACCTCGAGGGTACCGAAATGTTTTTTCAAATGTTCCTGCGCTTCTTCTACACACTGTACCAGATACCATTCTTTTATTCTTGCTCTGGTTGCCGGGAAATGCCCCTCTTCAACCAGCTTGTCAATGACCTTGCGAATGACAATGGCTACTATGGCAGCCTGTTTGTTATTCATATCAGCACTGCGGTTCCATTTATTCAGGACTTCAATGCTTTCTTTAATCTGCGGGTGCTTTTTGGGATCAAAACGCAAAATATCTTCGATGTTGACCATGGCATAGTTATATGCCGGATTCATAAATGTCTGGTCGTATTTGATAACTTTGAATTCGTCATAGGATATCTTGCCGCAATTGCCAAACAGGTAACTGGTTCGCATGGAACGGTTGTCATCATAGGCAAAATAATAAGGAGCTAACGGGCTTTTGGATTTTACGGGATTGTCTGCTTTGGATGTGCAGTTGAATGGGGTGTTATTGTTGTTGAAAATATACCCGCATGTTGGATTAATTATTTTTACCAGACTGTCATACGGGTAGTAATCATTGGCTTTCCATAAGGTGGCAGAGGTATCCCCGGGCAGCACATTCCACCAATTGTAGTGTTTATCTCTTCTGGGGAAATGCCCGTTGTCTATATATAATATGTTGTCGTCTCTGTCAGCATAAACGATATTCAGTCCGGGCAATGCCATCATCTTCAGCGCCTGCTGAAATTCTTCCAGATTTTTAGCTTTATTCATATGGTACCATTGTTCCGCACCGCGAATGTCAAAAGAAGAAGGAAAGCGCATGGCAAAATATTTACCGTCTTTTTCCATAACGGGACCATATACACTTTGGTAAAATGTCTTCGTGACGGGAATCTTGATGAACCAGAAAAGCTTTACTTTAAGTTTTACCTTTTTCTCCACCAGATCCAGCCATTTGCCGTCGAAATAATATTTATGTTTTTCCGTCGGATGCATTCTCAGTAAATAGACGTCATCATGATCCGCCATACTGACCGTATGCGCCCAGCCTAAATTTTGATTGACGCCATGGAAGATGGTCACTCCGCCGGGAAAGGTGCCACCTAACATATCCCAGCCTTCCTCAGAATGAACATGCGCCTCATACCAGGAGTAGGGTCCTTCCAGCGGCTGGTGTGAATTGATGCCCAGATACGTGCGGCCGTCTTTCGTTTTGGCACTGTTGACTGCAAATCCATTAGAACCTTTGGGTGCTGTAAGCATGTCTGTCTTTAACGTCCCGTTGGATATCTTCATGAGGGTAAACGGAACATTTGTCATCAGGGCCAATCCGATGGTATAACCGACAATCATGTCTTTCTCCGTAATGGGAAGCAGGTCGTGCATACTCTCCACTTCGGGATGTGCCTTGATATAATTGTTGCAGGCCAATACATAAGCGCCCAGTATATTTTTAAATTTGGGTGAAAAACTTTTGTCGTAGTTTTTATCGACACTTTCCCTCGCTCCGATGAAAGCGCACAAGAAATCCATGATGGCGCCGTCTTTACCTTTTAGTTCAGCCAGTCTGCCTCTTGCGGTCAGCAGATTTTCCCGCATCGATTTGATATCATCCTCACAGGTCGCCCATGCCAGACCGTATGCCACTTCTTCATCCGTCTTTCCATAGATATGCGGTACCCCACATTTGTCACGGATAATCCGGATGTTTTTAGTATTGATTTCAATGGCGGAAGAAATATGGAAGAGGAACAGAATCGTTGCGGTAAAAAAAATTCTTTGCATAGATTTTAATTAGACAATTAAGGTAAGTATAAATAAGAAGAAATCAGCTAATCGATTGTTTAATTTTGGTTAATGTTAAACAGATGCCGATGCGTTGAATTTTCTTATCTTCATCAAAATTTTTACATGCATATTCTCACCATAAATTGCGGCAGTTCCTCCATCAAAGCGGACGTTATTGATACAGTACATCATACGGCTGTGCTGTCTCTGGATGCAGAGCGTATTCCTGTCGCACCCCAGATAAAGCTCAATGGCGCTGTACTGACTTATGAAGGTGATCTGACATTGGACAACATCATAAGATTTTGTCTGAACCACCTAAAGGCTGCAGTAACAGGAAAGGATATTCAGGGTATAGGACATCGCATAGCACATGGGGGAGACAGATACAGCCAACCGGTGCTGATTGACGAAAACGTGGAACAGGCAATCCTGTTGCTGAGCGATTTGGCACCGCTGCATCATCCGGCCCATTTGTCGGGTATAAAGATGGCAAAAGTAGTATTTGGGAACCTGCCCAATATTGCAGTATTTGATACCGCCTTTCATCAGACACTACCCAAGAGAGCGCAGTATTATTCCATCGATAAGAAGATGGCGGATAAATATGCCATAAGAAGATATGGATTTCATGGGACGAGCCATAAATACGTTGCGGAAAGGGCAGGCAGTTACCTGAAAGAAGATATCCGAAACTTGAGGATACTATCCTGTCATTTAGGAAACGGTTCCAGTATCTGCGCCATTGAGTACGGCAGAAGCATCGAAACTTCCATGGGTATGACACCAATGGAAGGACTGGTGATGGGCACACGCTGCGGGGATATTGATCCGGGAATCGCTACGTTCTTGCAGGAAAAGGAGGGTTGGACACCCAAACAAACCGAAGATTTTTTGAATAATCATTCCGGACTATCCGGGCTAAGCGGCATCGGAAATGACTTGAGGGATATACTTCAGCAGGCGGAAAACGGGAATGAAGACTGCCGGCTGGCGATTCATGTCTTCACACACCGGCTTACAAAATATATTGGAGCGTATGCGGCGGTGATGGGCGGTGTGGATGTGCTCATCTTTACGGCAGGCATCGGAGAAAACAGTGCGGAAATCAGAAACAGGACATGTCAGGGATTGGATTTCCTCGGCATCAAACTGGATGGGGATAAAAATAAATCGGCAAGGCTGACAGATGAACAGGATGTCATCGCCATATCTGAAGAGAACTCCAGGGTAACCATCCTTGCCATCCGGACGGATGAACAATATGCCATTGCGTTGGAAGCTCAAAAGATCTTGGAAGAAAAAAATAAAGTCAATACGCTTCCCAAAATACCCATTGCCATTTCAGCCAGGCATGTACATCTGACCAGAGAGACCCTGGATAAATTGTACGGGAAAGATTATGAGTTGACCGTCTATAAGTCTTTGTCACAGCCTGGGCAATTTGCCGCAAACGAAATGGTGACGCTGGTGGGTCCCAAAAACCGAATTGAAAATGTCCGGATATTGGGGCCGCTTCGCACAAAGGATCAGGTGGAGATTTCCAAAACGGATGAGTTTTTTCTGGGTATAGACGCGCCGGTCAGAGACAGTGGCAATGTGGCGGGATCGCCGGGTATTACATTGATTGGAGAGGCTGGTACCGCTGCCATTAAGGAGGGAGTGATTGTGGCACTGCGGCATATTCACATGCATCCGGAGGATGCTCAAAGATTTGGAGTAAACGACAGGGATATGGTGAGTGTGGATGTGGAAGATGAAGACCGCCCGCTGACCTTTAAGAATGTGCTGATTCGTGTTTCCGATAAATTCAAACTGGAGATGCATATTGACACCGACGAAGGCAATGCCGCGGAGATTCAGAGCGGGGAAGAAGGTGTGCTGATGGCTTGTGGTAAGAATGTAAGTCTGCAGTTAAAGAATGTCTGAGTAATGCGGTATTATATCTTTTCGACGAAATTGTAATAAATCATCCGTTTTAATGACTAATTTAGAATCTTAAATTTTTGTATGAATAAGCTGATTTTTCTTTTCCTTTCAATTAGTTCGTTATTATCATTTTCACAGTCGAAAGACGTTGTGGGTGCTAACATTGACCCAACGGCAAAGCCCGGTGACGACTTTTTCAAATATGCCAACGGCGGGTGGATAAAACAAAACCCGATTCCCGCAGCCTACTCACAGTGGGGTATCGGCAACCTGGTGCAGGAAGATGTATGGATGAAACTGAAAGCCATCAACGAAAAGGCATTAATCAGCTCATCAGGGGATGAAAATACCCGAAAGATTCGCTATTTCTACTTCACCGCCATGGACACCTTGCTGATAGAAAAAGTAAAGCTGACTCCCATCACCGCCGAATTATCGATGATTAACAGTATTCAGGATATAAAGGGGTTGATCAAAGTCATCACCTCCCTGCATTCCGCAGGTATTCCGGTAGCCTTTGATTTAGGGGTTTATCAGGATATGAAAAACAGCGAAGTGAACGCATTGTATTTATCTCAGGGCGGACTGGGGCTTCCGAACAGGGATTATTATTTCAACAAGGATGCCCGAACCGTAAAAATTGTGACCGATTATAAGGCCAGGCATTTGTTGAGAATGCTCGGTTATGTCAATCCGGCATTTCAGAATGGTGCGGCAGGCGTTTACAGCCTGGAGAAGATGCTGGCAGAAAAATCCAGAAAACTGGAAGACCTGCGCGACCCGTATGCGAACTATAATAAAATGTCGGTTGCGGATTTGAATAAACTGACTCCAAAGATGAACTGGAATACGGTGTTCGCCCAACTAAACATCAAGACGGATTCAGTCATTGTCGGCCAACCGGAATTTTTTACACAACTGAACACAGCCTTATCCAAAATCCCTTTGGCTACCTGGAAGAACTACCTGAGATTTCATGTCATTTCCTCCTATGCTGACTATTTATACAAGAAAGTTGACAAAGAAGATTTCAGGTTTTACAGCACCGTTCTCCGAGGAAAGAAGGAGCAATTGCCGCGCTGGAAACGTGCATTGATCTGGGAAGAAGGAGCGATGGCAAAAATTAAGTACGGTTATAAAGAAGGTGGGTTATCCGGACAAATGGAAAGATTTTTCTGCCTTGAAGCTAAATGACAAATCCATCGTGGAGAATATGCGCAATGCGAATAAATTCTGGTTCAACTATCATATCGGCAAGCTGAATAAACCCGTGGACAGAACGGAGTGGGATATGACGCCGCAAACCTATAATGCCTATTATAATCCTTCCAATAATGAGATTGTATTGCCGGCAGGTATTTTTGTCATCCCGGGCCATAAAGACGCCGAGATTGATGATGCTGTCATTTACGGATATGCCGCCGCTTCCACCATCGGACACGAAATCACACACGGGTTTGATGATGAAGGACGTCAGTTTGACGATAAAGGGAATCTCCAAAACTGGTGGCAGGAAGAAGACGAGAAAAAATTCAATGAGAAAGCCGCCAGATATGTGGATCAATTCAATAATTACGTTGTGCTGGACAGCCTTCATATCAATGGAAAAGCTACCCTGGGTGAAAATATCGCCGACCTGGGCGGCCTGGTCATTGCCCTTGATGCCTTCAAGAAAACGGTGCAATTTAAAGAAGGAAAAACGATCGATGGTTTAACGCCTCTGCAGCGCTATTTCTTAGGTTATGCCCTCGGGTGGCTTGGCCATGCCAGAGAGGAAGAGCTGGCAAGCCGTGTGATGACCGATGTACATTCGCCTCCGTTCTTACGGGTAAATGGACCATTTTCGAATATTGATGATTGGTACGATGCATTTGGCATCCAAAAAGGAGAAAAGATGTGGCGCGATGGCTCAGATCGTGTCAAAATATGGTAAAATAATCCAGTCTTTCCTGGGTTGGCTTAACGAATCCTGATTAACAGCTAGTTGATGTTGGTGTTTTTTTGTTGATATATGTCAATAAAAAACACCAAATTTGCCACTTACCAATCCAAATCCACCATTTAGGCACTTAAAACCGCCATATATAAAGTGAGGTTTTCAGAGAATGAATTACGTAGTAATATTGTATCAACAAACAGATTGTTTACGTTTCTCTCTCTTTATCTGTTGTTTACGGCTTTTAAAAGGCCCTAAAGTATTTAGAAGCTCATTCCCATTGAAAAATTTGAAGTTTTCTAAAAGTTTCACTCTCAGGTGAAACTTTTTTATAAGATATGAAACCATTTTTAAAATATTTTTGTTATTTTTAATGATTCTAGGTTCTGCTAAGAACATTCTGAAAACCCGAAAATTATTAAAAACCTGTGCTTATGAGAAAAATCTACATTATTATACTATTCCTCGTTTTTCATATTCCGCTTTGCTTACTGGCAGACAGCAGTGATTTGGATTTAACGGTGAATAACGGCAACTCCAAAGCAGTTATACGAAGTATATGGAAATATGAACAGGACTTATCTGCCTTTTCCTATGATAATGGCATCGCCAAGAAAATCTATTACCTGTCCCTGAATTCGGACGGAACCTATCACCAGTATGTACAGGTGATTCCAAGCAGTCCGCAAAATTATTACAGGGTGAAAAACTTTGAAATTAACGGAAAATGGTTTGAAAAGAACGGAAAACTGATTCTAGACGAATACGGCAAAGAAAATGCCATAGACTATAATTTCATGTATTCCAATTTTGAGAATATTGATAACCAGTTCATCTCTAAAAAGTAAATTATTTCTTCATTCTAAAATTAGTTGGTATTAGTTGATTTTACGTTTGGCCGCTCGTTAGAGCGGCTTTTTCATTTCTAAAATATTATTTCTTCTTTGTTTAATATGGAATTGGTTCTAATCCCTCATTCATTTTGTAAATTTATTGCGTACTAATACATAGTTTGTTAAAAACAACGAATACTGTGTGATGAAACAACCAACTGAAAATCCTCTACTGGACAGTATCGCTGCTCAATTGGAAGGTGAATTTTTCTACGATGCAAAAATGCGGACGCTTTATGCCACGGATGCATCCGTTTATAAAGAATATCCCCTGGCCGTCGCATATCCAAAGTCGGAAAAGGATATACAGGCACTCATCCGGTTTGCCCGCGAAAATAAAACGTCTTTAATCCCCCGTACTGCCGGCACCTCTTTGGGCGGTCAGGTGGTTGGCAACGGAATCGTGGTGGATGTTTCCAAATATTTCGATAAGATTCTGGAGATAAATAAAGAGGAAAATATGCCATCGTTCAGCCGGGTGTGGTTAGGGATGAATTAAACAGGCAGTTAAAATCTGCAGGCCTGGTTTTTGCACCCGAAACGTCTACGGCCAACCGTGCCATGATTGGCGGTATGGTGGGGAATAATTCCTGCGGTACGAATTCTATCGTTTACGGTTCCACCCGCAATCATGTGCTGGAACTGAAAGGGTTACTGAGTGATGGTTCTGCCGTGAAATTTCACGCGTTATCCAATGGAGATTTTCAGCAGAAACTCGCTATGGATAATCAGGAAGGGCAGGTCTATAGATTCCTGCAGAAAGAACTATCCGATAAAGAAACACAGGAGGAAATTACCGCACAGTTTCCCAATCATAAAATTCACCGCCGCAATACCGGCTATGCCATCGATGAGTTGATTCGTCAGCAGCCTTTTGATGAGAAAGGTTTGCCATTTAATTTGTGTGAATTGATTTGCGGCAGTGAGGGGACACTTGCTTTCATCACTGAAATTAAATTAAACCTGGTGTCACTTCCTCCAAAGGAAAAGGTAGTGGTGGCCGTGCATTTCAAAACACTCGAAGAAAGCCTGCGCGCTAGCGTGCTGGCGATGAAGCATAAGCCAACGGCCTGTGAGCTGATGGATAAGATAATTTTAGACTGTACCAAAGAAAATATTGAACAGGCCAAGAACAGATTCTTTGTAAAAGGGGATCCGGAAGCTATTCTGTGTGTCGAGTTTCATGCAGAAACCAGACAAGAAGTGGAAGCGAAAGCGTTTGCGCTGCAAAGTGACTTTGAAAAGGAAAATGTAGGGTATCACTTCCCGTATCTGTTTGGCAATGATACGACCAAGCTTTGGAATCTTCGCAAGGCGGGCTTAGGCTTGCTTGCCAATATGCCGGGAGACTCGAAAGCTGTGGCTGTCATCGAGGATACCGCAGTTACTGTGGAAGACCTGCCGGCTTATATCGGGGAGTTTACGGATATGATGAACAGCCACCGGCAGCGTTCGGTGTATTATGCGCATGCCGGTGCCGGAGAGTTACATTTGCGCCCTATCCTGGATTTAAAGAAAAAAGAAGACAGGATCTTATTCAGGACAATAGCGACCGAATCGGCAACGTTGGTCAAAAAATATAACGGTTCGCTCAGTGGCGAGCACGGCGACGGCCGTGTCAGAGGAGAATTTATTCCGATGATGGTGGGAGAGAAAAATTATCAGTTGCTGCGCAGATTAAAGTATACGTTTGACCCGGATAATATCTTTAATCCCGGAAAGATTGTGGACACCCAGCCGATGGATACTTCATTGCGTTATGAAGAGAATCAGGAAACACGTCAGTTTGAGACCATTTTCAGTTATGATAAAGACGGCGGCATTCTGCGGGCAGCGGAAAAATGCAACGGCAGCGGTGATTGCCGCAAACTGCCCGGCAGCGGCGGTACGATGTGTCCATCGTATATGGCTACGAGAAATGAAAAGGATACCACAAGAGCGCGTGCAAATATTCTGAGAGACTTTCTGTCGAATTCTTCAGAGGTAAATAAATTCAATCACAAAGAAATTTACGATGTGATGGATTTATGCCTGAGCTGTAAAGGATGTACTTCCGAGTGCCCGTCCAATGTCGATATTACCACGTTAAAGGCGGAGTTCTTATACCAGTACTACAAAGAAAACGGCGTTCCGCTGAGAACCAGGGCAATTGCAAATATCGGTCAGTTGAGTAAGCTGGCGATGTTGTTTCCCGGGTTGAGTAATTTCGGTTTGTCGAATAAGCTGACATCCTCCATATTAAAAAAAGCGTTAAAGATTGCTCCGAATCGTTCCATGCCATTATATCATAAACAAACGTTGCTGACCTGGTACAAGAAAAATCAGGACAAGCTGCAGGCACAGGGAGAGCGTAAAGGGAAAGTGTATTTCTTCTTTGATGAGTTTACCAATTTCAATGATGTGGAAATCGGAATTAAGTCATTGCTGCTGTTAGCAAGATTGGGTTATGAAGTGGCTTATATGCAACATGCCGACAGCGGCAGGGCGCATATGTCCAAGGGTTTGATAAAGAAAGCACAGGAGCTGGCAAATGAAAATGTACGCATCTTCAGCACGTGGGTAAATAAGGATGTGCCTTTAATAGGAGTCGAACCATCCGCCATTTTATCATTCAGAGATGAATATCCGAGGCTGGTGGACAAGAATGAAATACCGAAAGCCCGCAAATTAGCACAAAACTGTTTTATCATTGATGAGTTCATAGCTAAAGAAATTCAGAAAGGGAATATTACAGCCGGACAGTTTACAAAAGAAAAAAAATACATCAAACTGCACGGCCATTGCCATCAGAAAGCATTATCCTCTGTCGATCATACCATCCAGCTGCTGAGTTTGCCTGAAAATTATCATGTGGAAAACATACCGAGCGGATGCTGCGGTATGGCAGGCAGCTTTGGTTATGAACAAGAGCATTTCGACGTGTCCATGCAGATAGGCGAGTTGGTATTATTTCCCGCAGTCAGAAATGCAGCCCCGGATACCATTATCGCTGCCCCAGGCACCAGTTGCCGCCACCAGATAAAAGACGGTACGCAAAAACAGGCATACCATCCCGTGGAGGTATTGTATGATGCTTTGTTGAAATGAAATGATTTTAATTTTTTTTTTATTTTTAATTATTTCAAGTGCATATAACGTACCGATATTGTAGTTATCCACAATTTACTGGGGACTCGTGTGATATGAGTAATTGAATTTATTGAGGAAAATCAAGGTACGTCTAACTGTTTTTTGTTATTTTTATGTAAAGTAAGTGAACTTCCTTTATGCAAAGTATACAGAGTATTACCGTACAAACCTTTATTAATGTTTTCAGAAGAAGCCTCTTTGTCCATAAAACCGAGGCAAACACCATAAGGGTTGGTTTCGAGCGGATGTCTAACATTTCCAAATTCCCCCGATTTGTCAAAAAGGAAGAACTCACCTATGCCGGTGTCGATGCTTCCTGGTTTATCCCGGAGGGATACGGTAAATCCAAGACTATATTGTATTTGCATGGCGGCGGTTATGTGATGGGTTCCGTCAATACACACAGGGCATTGATAGCAAGGATAGCGAGAGCCACCAACTGTAAGGCACTGGCCATTAATTACAGAAAATCTCCTGAAAACCTGTATCCGGCAGCCATTGAAGATGCAGTCAATACCTACAAGCAAATGATAGCAGATGGATATGAGAATATTTTCATCATGGGTGACTCGGCAGGCGGCGGTTTGTCGCTCGCATTGCTGCAAATGATTAAGAAACAGAAGCTCCAGAAGGCCGCCGGTACGGTATTGTTATCGCCCTGGACAGATTTGACTTTAAGTGGCGATAGCGTTCACTCCAAAAAGGACGTGGATCCACTGATACAGCCGCATTTACTGGAAATATTTTCCAAACGGTATTATGGAAATGAAGACCCTGCCAATCCATTGATATCTCCGCTGTTCGCAGACGTGAAAGGGTTTCCGCCAACATTGATACAGGTGGGTGGCAATGAAATCTTGCTGGATGACTCGACGCGTATTGCGCAGAAACTCAATAAGGCAGGTGTAAGGGTCAAGCTGGATATCTTTGAGAATATGATGCATGTATGGCAGTTTTTTGGTGGTATTATGCCGGAAGCCAACAGAGCGATTGAGGAAATAGGTGAATTTGTAAAATCTATTAAGGTCTCCACAAAAGCGGATAAATTGGATACGATGGCAGTTTACTAAATGTCATAGTGTAATATCAGCTGCCGCTATAAGGTGTATTCGGTTTTTTAATAGTAGTTCAATTATGGAATATCTTGACGCCAATAAACATAAAATCGTCTGTCCTCAATGCGGGGCCAATGATTTTAAAGAGGTTGATTCAAGTCACATCGAATGTGTGCATTGCGGTACTCAGGTGGACACCACCATTATTCTTACGGATAATACCCATCACAACATGGTGATTAAAGACGGTGCGGAAGTGCAGGTAAAAGACCATGCCAACGTGAAAATCAAGGGCGGACTGGAAATAAAAGGCGGTAGCCTGACCATAACAGACGGCGGCAGTCTGGAAATAGGATAGTGTAATTTTCAAAATCTTTTTTATATTTGTCGAAGAATGATGCTTTCTAACAAACAAATGATGTGTTGTTGCTGTTGTAAAACAGATATGGAAGGCTATGTCTAATCATAAACTATATTATACCATATACCAGCCTTCCCTAATTGCGGAAGGCTTTTTATTTTTTAACAATTAAAAGATATATAATGAGTAGTTACAGATTTGAAACATTACAGCTGCACGCCGGCCAGGAAGTGGATCCAACAACAGGCTCTCGCGCTGTTCCGATTTACCAAACCACCTCTTATCAGTTTAAGGATACTGAACATGCGGCTAATCTGTTTGGCCTTCGTGAATTCGGCAATATCTATACACGTATCATGAACCCGACAACGGATGTGTTTGAGAAACGAATAGCAGCGCTGGAAGGCGGCGTGGCGGCACTGGCGACGGCATCCGGACAATCCGCGCAGTTTCTGGCGCTAAACAATATTCTCGAAGCAGGGGACAATTTTGTTTCCACTTCCTTTTTATACGGAGGTACTTATAACCAGTTTAAAGTTGCATTTAAACGTTTAGGTATTGATGTTCGCTTTGCAGATGGTGACAATCCGACAAGTTTTGAAAAACTAATTGATGATAAGACAAAAGCGATTTATCTGGAATCTATCGGAAACCCTAGAGGCAATGTGCCTGACTGGGCTGCTTTTAAGGCTATTTCTGATAAATACGATATACCGATTGTTGTTGATAATACGTTTGGCGCAGGCGGTTATTTATTTCAACCCTTAAAACATGGAGCTCATATTGTCGTGGCATCTGCCACCAAATGGATTGGCGGTCATGGTACGTCCATAGGTGGAGTTATTGTAGACGGCGGAAATTATAACTGGGGCAATGGAAAATACAAGCAGTTTACAGAACCTTCCGAAGGTTACCATGGTTTGAAATTCTGGGATGTATTCGGTACGCCCGGTCCTTTCGGCAATATTGCCTTCATCATCCGTGCGCGGGTGGAAGGATTGCGTGATTTTGGTGCTTCTGTTTCCCCTTTCAATTCCTTCCTGTTTTTGCAGGGGCTGGAAACATTGTCCCTGCGGGTAGAACGCCATAGTCAGAATGCATTAGCATTGGCGCAATGGTTGCAGCAGCATCCTAAAGTGGAGAAAGTGACTTATACCGGCTTGCCGGATTCACCGTATCACGAACTGGCGAAGAAATACCTGACCAATGGGTTCGGCTCCGTATTCACCTTTGATGTGAAAGGCGGATATGATGCGGCGAAGAAATTTATCAACTCACTGAAGTTAACCTCACATGTGGCCAATGTGGGTGATGTGAAAACACTCGCCATTCACTCTGCATCTACCACGCATGAGCAATTGACTGACGCGGAACAGGCTGCATCCGGCGTGTCCAGGAGTTCCATCCGCGTTTCTGTAGGTATCGAACATATTGATGATATCAAAGCCGATTTTGACCAGGCATTGAACGTATAAAATTTTTAAATCTCAAATTCTTTTGTGTCTGTGCATATACTAACATATAACGAACCCATCCGATTAGAATCCGGCACTGAACTTCCCAAAGTGGAAATTGCCTATAATACCTTTGGTACCTTGAATGCCGATAAATCAAACGTGGTCTGGATTTGTCATGCGTTCTCCGCCAACTCGGATCCGACGGAATGGTGGCCCGGAATGGTGGGAAACGGTAAGTTTATAGATCCTGAAAAATATTTCATTGTGTGTGCCAATATGCTCGGATCCTGCTATGGCACTACCGGGCCGTTGTCCGTGAATCCGGAAACGGGGAAAAAATATTACAACCATTTTCCGGTGGTGACGGTCAGGGATATGGTGCAAACCTTATCCATACTCAGAAAATACCTTGGTATCGGTAAGATACATTTTGCCTGTGGCTTTTCCATGGGTGGGCAACAGCTGCTGGAATGGGTGATACAGGAACCGGACAGTTTTGAAAATATTTTATTAGGGGCCACCAACATTAAACATTCTCCGTGGGGGATTGCATTTAATGAATCACAACGATTGGCTATTGAAGCCGATTCTACCTTTGGGGAAGAACGCGATGATGCCGGTGCCAATGGCATGAAGGCAGCACGCAGCATCGGCTTGATTTCGTACAGGAATTATAAGGCATATTGCAAAACACAGGAAGATACGGACAATACCAAGCTGGAAAATTTTAAAGCCTGTTCGTATCAGCAGTATCAGGGTGAAAAGCTGGTAAAACGCTTTAATGCCTATTCCTACTATATTTTGTCCAAAGCGATGGATAATCACAACATCACGAGAGGAAGGGGAGATGCTAAAGAAGTGTTGTCGGCTATCAAATGTAATACACTGGTGCTGGGCATTACTTCCGATTATCTGTATCCGCTGGAAGAACAGCAGTTGCTGACATCCCTGATACCGCACAGCATTTTTGTAGAGATAGATTCTGATTACGGCCACGACGGATTCTTAATAGAAGATGTACAGATGACTAAAATATTGAGCACCTTCCTGCGGGTATAATTTCAGGTGCTTTGCAGAACCGTTCTTATCCGCACAGTCTCCGGAAATGAATGCTACGCAGCTTTCTGTAGCAATATCATGCCACTATGATTGTGGGGCACAAGCGTACCAAAACGAAACCCCTAATTTCCTGCGGGAGGCAGACGGGCGACTAGGCACGAGGATAAATTCTGTTTTGTCCACGTTCATTGTGAGGTACGAAGCAATCATTTTTTAGGTTGAGCTTACTTTAATCATCTTTGCAATTTCAACGGCACGTTCTTTTATGGCATCCACATCACTTCCCACTTTATCATAAGCGAGTGCAACACCCATTCTGCGATAAGGACGCGTGGTGGGTTTCCCAAAAATCCGTATATCACTTTTAGTATGACTCATGGCATCTTCCAATCCGGTATAGAGTGGATGTGAACCATCTTTTTCCGCTAAAATAACGGCGCTGGCACCTGCCCGTTCTAAAGTGATTTCAGGAATCGGCAACCCTAAGATAGCACGTGCGTGCAATTCAAATTCTGAGAAATTCTGTGTACCGGCCAGGGTGACCATGCCGGTATCATGGGGTCTTGGGGATAACTCTGAAAAATAAACACCGTCATCCGCCAGGAAAAATTCCACACCCCAGATGCCTGCTCCTGTCAGTGCATTTGTAACGGTACCAGCCATTCTTTCCGCTTCTGCTAAATCTTTCGATTTAACAAACGCAGGCTGCCAGCTTTCCTGATAATCTCCGCGTTCTTGTCTGTGTCCGATTGGCGGACAAAATAAAGTAGGGCCGTTTATTTGTGTAACCGTTAATAGCGTGATTTCCTTATAGAAATTGACAAACGCTTCCACGATGATTTCCGTGTAGTCGCCGCGCTTGCCGGACTGCGCATATTCCCAGGCTTTTGAAATATCTGATTCAGTTTTAATAACGGATTGTCCCTTCCCGGATGAACTCATTAATGGTTTTATCACACAGGGTATACCAATCTTTTCGACAGCAGCCGTTAGCTCTTCCAGACTATCGGCATATTCATATTTAGCTGTCTTTAAACCCAATTCTTTTGCTGCCAGATCCCGAATTGCTTTACGGTTCATGGTGAAGTTGGCCGCTTTCGCACTGGGTACCACCGTGATACCCTGTTGCTCGTAGTCATAAAACCGTTCGGTGCGGATGGCTTCAATCTCCGGTACTATCATGTCTGGCCGGTGTTTGGCTACAATGGCATCCAGCGCTGAACCGTCCAGCATGTTGATGATTTCCCGCTCATCGGCCACCTGTTGTGCGGGAGCATCATTATAGGAATCAACGGCAATCACATATTGCCCCAGTCGTTTCAGGGCAATCACCAGTTCCTTGCCCAATTCACCGGAACCTAATAATAGTATTTTTTTCATAGGATACTAAATTTGTCAATTTTCTAAGTCTTGTAAAAATTTTGGCCATAATAACTTTTCTGCACTTGAAAGGAAAAAACCGCGATGCCCGAATTTTTTCATTCCATAATCGTTTGCATGCAGCGTTTCAATAGATTTGTCCGCATGTGTATACAGATTTAAGATGTATGCACAGCTTTTCCGGTTGGCTATCACATCATCTGCCAAATGATATTCTTTTACAGGGTTTGTAATGGTGTGGTAATGTGATACGACAGGTTGTTCCCGGAAAAATGGAACGAAGAAATCCGGATGAAAACACCAGCTCCGTAATTCCAGAATTATATTTTTGGGAAATCCACCGCTGCTACCGAACAGTTTGTTGTTCATATAACCGTATCGGCGGATGGAATAGGGCACGACCATTTTCCAGAAGAACCACATCCCCAGCCTGACGGGAAATGTAAGATTGCCGACATACCCGTTAGAGGCGGCCACTAAAAATACCTTGTCAAAATGTCTGCAGTTATTGGTGTAGCCGATAAGCTGGCCGCCTGAGCTATGTCCCACTACATATTTTTTCAGGGATGCGTATTCCTGTATTATATAATCCGTTACGCTTTCCATATCCGCAATCCAGGCCGTATGCGAAACTGCAGACCTGAAATTAGCCGCATCGCCGTAATCATAGGTTACGGTTATGTAATTATTTTTTGTCAGGAATTCAGCAAACTTCCAATAAACCTGCTCCGGAATGCAGGTGCCGGTATTGATTTGTACGATGCCTTTAACCGTAACTTCGGGCACTCTTAGTGTCAATGGTATGCTTTTACCGGATTTGGATGGTATGGTAACAGATTCAATTTGCATTCCGAAAAAAAAGTTTCGCTTTCAAATTTAATCTTCTTATTTTTAAAAATATTAATTCCTTCCTATGGATTTTCAACACAACCTCCGGACACTCGAATACATTAAGAAAGTACGGCAGTTTATAGACCAGAAAATTAGACCTGCTGAAGAAGAATACTTCAAAGAAATACATCACAGAAATCTGGGGAGCGACTGGAAAAAATGGACCGTTTCTCCCGTTGTGGAGGATTTAAAGCAACAGGCGAAAGCGACAGGCTTGTGGAACTTGTTTTTGCCGGACACAGAACATGGACAGGGATTGTCCACGATTGAATACGCACCGCTGGCGGAAGAAATGGGTAAAAGTTTTCTGGCACCCGAGATTTTTAACTGCAATGCACCGGATACAGGCAATATGGAAGTACTCCATAAATATGGCACTGCTGAACAAAAGGCGACATGGCTCTCACCGTTGCTCAGCGGAGATATACGTTCGGCATTCTGTATGACGGAACCTGACGTCGCCTCCTCGGATGCCACCAATATGCAGGCAACAGCTTTGATTGAGGGGGATGAGATTGTCATTAATGGTACCAAATGGTGGAGTTCCGGCATCGGACATCCAAATTGTAAGGTCATCATCTTTATGGGTTTATCGGATCCTTCCGCACATCGGCATGCCCAGCACAGCATGGTATTGGTTCCTGTCGATACACCCGGTGTGACCGTTGAACGTATGCTGCCCGTTTTTGGAGAGTATGACGAACCTTACGGCCACGGTGAAGTGTCTTTCAAAAATGTGCGCGTTCCGTTATCCAACATGATTCTGGGAAAAGGAAGAGGTTTTGAAATTGCACAGGGACGATTAGGCCCCGGCAGAATCCACCATTGCATGCGCTGCATTGGTGCTGCGGAATATGTTTTGAAACTGCTGATTGAAAGAGGATTGTCAAGGGTGGCATTTGGTAAGCCTATCATCAATTTAGGAGGCAACAGGGAACGCATTGCAGATTTCAGGATTGCCATCGACCAGGCGAGATTGATGACGTTGTTTGCTGCCTGGAAGTTAGATACGGTTGGTGCGTTGGGTGCGATGACGGAGATTTCAGCGATCAAGGTGGTGGCGCCGAATGTGCTGCAACAGGTAACAGACGAAGCCATACAGATTCATGGTGGCGCAGGTGTTTCTAATGATTTTCCGTTTACCGCATTTTTTGCGGTGGCGAGATGTATCCGAATTGCAGATGGCCCCGATGCCGTGCACCGCGGTCTGATTGCACGGTTTGAATTGCTGAAGTATCCGAATGCAGGTAAGTAATTTGTGATAAAAAATGACTGTCTGCAAATTATTTTAGAAATACCGCAGAAGAGTTAGGGATATGGTTTTTGAAGTGATAGAAGTAAAATCAACGAAGTATGGCAATCGGCATTTGCGTTGATTTTATCTTCGGTTTCTTTTGAAATGCAATGTAGAAAGAAAATCATCTTAAAAATCATAAATGCTTTTTGGTTTACTCGATTTGTGTATTTTAAATGGAGCTTTTGAATGTTTTACATTTTTTTTGGCATCAAAAAGTGACAAAGAATAATATAAAAATATGAATGAACAACTCATTGATAAAGCCAAACCCGTTCGCGAAAAGGAGCAACTGCCTTTAGATAAGGTAGATGCCTGGATAAAAAATAATATACCAAGTGTTACCGGAACACCCGAAATCACCCAATACACCGGCGGAGCATCCAACTGGACGTACAGAATAAAATACGATTCACACGATCTGATTTTGCGCCGCCCCCCCGCGGGTACCAAAGCAGCTTCCGCACATGACATGAAGCGCGAATACGACATTCAGAAAGCGCTGATGCCGTATTACACCGTACCTGAAATGCTGGCATTTTGCAGCGATCATTCTGTAATGGATTGTGATTTTTATATCATGCGCAGAGTGGAAGGCATTATTCCGCGTGCCAATCTTCCAAAAGAATTGAATCTTGAAAAAGAACTAGTCAGGCAATTATGTTTGAATGTTATTGATAAATTAATTGAATTACACAAAATTGATATCAATTCTTCAGGTTTGGATAAATTTGGAAAAGGAAAAGGCTATAGCGAACGGCAAATCAATGGCTGGAGCGAACGATACAACAAAGCGAAAACCTGGAATGTG